>JAMLHE010000006.1 GCA_023957315.1 Candidatus Kapaibacterium sp. | reverse complement strand
ACGGCTTATATATTAATACACCTACAAATTTTGATGAAAGTGTAGGGATTGGTACAGATTCACCTATGGAATTATTGCAAGTAGGTCAAATTGGCGATGGTACTCGTGCTGTAGCAAATGCTTGGGAAGAATTTTCTGACATCAACTTGAAACGAGATCTTATAAAACTAACTAATGCTTCACTTTTATTGAAAAACATAAATGCATATTATTATTTTTGGAAGTCGGGAAGTGATGATAAAAGACAATTCGGCTTGATAGCACAAGAAGTTGAAGAAGTACTGCCTGAAATAGTTTCGACCAATGTTAATGGTATTAAAACTCTGGATTATTCAAAACTATCTGCCTTATTGATAGAAGTTGTAAAAGAACAACAATCTTCAATCAAGAGACTTCAAAATCAAATTCAATATTTGAATGAAAAAATTAAAAACTTAGATGATATGAATCATCAAAACATGAAATTGTCCGATGAGATTGATGAAATTAAAATAATGATGAAACTTTTAAACAAGCAAATATCTGAAAAAAGAGTTGTCAGTAGTTTAAGCACAATAGATAAATAGGGAGTCAATCATGAAATTCCTTTTTATAGTCTGTTTAGTCATAATTCAACCGGCTTTAGATATATTGAGCCAGGATTACTTAATCAAAAGGTCTGTTGTCGGCTCATCATCGCAGACGGCTTACTCAGATGAATTTGTTGCTCAAGGAATTGTCGGTCAACCGTTGATTGGAATCAGTGCCAATGCTAATAACGAGATTTACTTTGGCTATTGGTATGATGGTGAAAATTTCAGTATTATACAGAGTATTCATTTGTTAAACGGATGGAACATCATTTCTTCATATTTAATTCCCGATAATCTTGATATAGAGATGATTTTCGATTCTATCTCTGATGATATTGTAATCGTGAAAAATAATGCAGGTCAGGTGTATATACCAATGTTCGACATCAATGACATAGGCAATTGGAATATAAAAGATGGATACCAAGTTTATACTGCACAAGCAACTGGTTTAAATATATTTGGTAAAAAAATCAATCCTGCAATCACACCAATAAACTTACCTTTCGGATGGAACATTGTCGCATATTTGCGTTCAAGCGTACAAGATATCAAGCAGTCAATGAAATCATTAACTGATGATAACGCACTCGTGATAGCAAAAAATAACGCCGGTTATGTTTACATTCCAGAATTTGATATAAATGACATACAAAACATGATTCCCGGTGAGGGTTACCAGGTTTATCTATCAAAATCATCTACATTGACATATCCCGCAAATTTCCAAGAAAAACCGGCAATCTATGATTATTCATATAAACCAAAGAAATTGATACCCGACTTCACGAATACAGGAAATAATTCAACATTGATTCTTAATGTCAATTCAGAAGATGGTTCTGAGATTGGAGTTTACGACTCTCGAGGCGTCTTGATTGGTTCAGGCGTTGTCAAACAGCAATTTGCGGCTGTTACAATTTGGGGTGATGACCCGAATTCTGATTTAAAAACGGGAGCTGAAACAGGAGAAAAATTGACAGTTAAGATTCTCAATTCTGCAAGTGGGGGTTTGCACGATATTGAATTAAACGAAATACATTCAATTTTGAACAAACAACACACAGATGCTGTAACCTATTATCCTGATGCTGTCAATTTTGGAAAAGCTGTTTTTGATGGATTTACTGATATTTTAAGATTGACCCCAAATCCGGCGGACAATTATATCAATTTGGAATTTGATGTCATTAATCCCGGGAATTCATCCATAAAATTTTATTCTATTATAGGGCATGAACTATGCACAATCTCTGATGAACATCGTGAAATAGGAACATACCAATTGAAATTTAATGTAGAGAAATACCCAAACGGAGTTTACAGCATAATGTATGAACATAATGGTGATAAGTTCGTCAAAAATTTAATCATAGTAAGGTAAACACGATAAAACAAAAAGTCAAGATTATATCTAACGTTTTATAAATTTCATTGCTTGGAGTTTATGTTTAATTCAAAAAAAGAAGAAGACAATATCTTGTCTTCTTCTTCTTAATTCTATTTGTACCGGAGGAGGGAGTTGAACCCCCGACACCCAGATTATGATTCTGATGCTCTAACCAACTGAGCTACTCCGGCGCATAATAGACTACAAAAATAAGCGTTTTTTACGAACTTTCCAAAAGTCTTTTTAATTCATCGCGAAGATTTGCTGCTTTTTCGTAATTTTCTTCTTTTATTGCCTTGTCTAATTCGATTTGGAGCTGCTCAACTTTGCTTTTAGGTTGTATTTTAGATTTTTTGTCAGGTTCTTTCATAAATTTCAAATCATCATCGTCACTATTTGGCAATTCTTCGTCTTGTGGTACTACACCTGTCATATCCAATATATCTGCATTCACAAATACCGGAATACCATATCTGACAGCTAATGCGACAGCATCTGAAGGACGTGAATCAATTTCAATATCATTATCGAAAATCAATTTAGCATAAAAAGTACCGTCAACCAAGTCATTTATGTGCACTTCGGTCAGAGTGGAGTCAAAACTGTCCACAATAGCTTTAATCAGGTCGTGAGTCATAGGACGCGGCGGTATTACACCTTCCATTTCTAAAGCAATAGCTTGTGCTTCAAAAGCACCGATAATGATAGGTAATCTTCTTTCGCCGTCCACTTCTTTCATAATCAAAGCGTAGGCATTGTTGCTCGCAGGGCTTGCCGATAATCCTAATACTACTAATTGTACTTTATCCATAATTCTTATTCATTTTCAAATATAAAAAGACTGTCAGTCTTGCGTTTTATTTGATTTTTGATATTGTTTGTGATTGTAAAAAAAAGGTGGAGTTCATTTCCACCTTATTGAATTAAATTAACGTTTATCAGCCTTTGACAGCTTTAATTTTTTCAGTTAGTTTTGGTACTATCTCAAAAACGTCACCAATTATACCATAATCGGCAACTTTGAAAATTGGCGCATCTTTGTCCTTGTTGATAGCCAAAATCACTTTCGAGCTTGACATACCTGCAAGATGCTGTACTGCTCCCGATATAGCGCAAGCAACATATAGATTTGGCGATACAGTTTTACCTGTTTGACCGACTTGTTCAGCATGTGGTCTCCATCCGGCATCAACAACGGCACGCGATGCACCGACTGCACCACCTAAGGCTGCTGCTAAATTTTCAACCATAGCGAAATTTCCGGCTTCTTTGAATCCACGACCACCGCTCACTATAATGTCAGCTTCAGAAACGTCGAGTTTGCCTGCATTTGTAGAGACATTGGTAACGCTTGCTTTTTTGTCATTATCGGAAATATTTGCATTGAAATTAGTGACTTCCGGGCTTCCTACATCATTTTTAATTGCTGTAAAAACGTTAGGGCGCAAAGAGAATACTTTTGTGGATTTGTTTATTTTGGTCTTAATCAATGCTTTACCTGCGTAAACGGGCTTAGTTGCAACGATGTTGCCATCTGCAACTTCCAATCCGACACAATCTGCTACGTAACCTGCATCAAGTTTGGCTGAAACTCTCGGAGCAATTTCCAATCCGGCTGCATTTGATGCGAAAAGCAATACATCTGCAGATTCTGCTTTTGCTACTTGACTAACTATTTCGGCATATGCAGTAGATGAATAAGCTCCACTAAAATCAACTGAAACTAATTTTTTCAATCCGAATTGTCCTGCCGATGGGTATATTGATGTATTACCACCAATGCATAATCCGACAATTTCTGAGCCGCTTGATTGTGCTAAATTATTAGCCGCAGTTATCAATTCATTTGAAACTCTTTTGAAACTGTTATTTTGTGGCTCAAGATATACTAATATTTTTTTCATTTTCATTCCTTATATTAAATTACTTTCGCATCTTCGTGCAAAGAGCGAACTATTTCGTTAATGTCTGCATCTGAATCACCAAGGATTTTGCCAACGCGTTTGTTTACGGGTAATGCAATTGAAATGACTTCAACAGCGGCTTCAACGGGGAAAAAGGGAACTTCTTCTATTGGTTTCTTTTTAGCTTTCATAATGTCAGGCAATTTTGGATAACGTGGTTCATTCAATCCTTTTTGGGCGCTAATTGCACATGGAGTTGAGAGCTCAACAGTTTCTTTGCCACCTTCGATATCGCGTTCGGCTATGACTTTAGTGCCGTTAACTTCGAGTTTGGAAACTACTGAAGCAGATGGAATATTCAATAACTCAGCCACCATGGATGGAATTTGAAATGAATCGAAATCAACACTTTGGCGACCGAAAAATATAATATCGAAATTTTTATCTTTTACGCTATTAGCAATATTATGGGCAACTTGGTATGAATCAGGCTCAGACGGGGCTTTGATGAAAATTGCCGAATCAGCGCCCATAGCCAAAGCATTGCGCAATATATCAGTCGCATCGTCGGCGGATACTGTTAATGCAGTTACTTCACCACCGTTTTTTTCTTTCAATCTAATAGCTTCTTCTAATGCAAATTCATCATAAGGGTTTAGTATGTACTTGACGCCTTTACTGTCAATTGTCTTTCCGTCAGGACCGACAAAAATCTTAGTAGCTGTGTCAGGTACACGTGATACACATACGAGTAAGTTCATTTTTTCTCCATCTAATTCAAATATCATTTCTAAAATTTTATAAAAGGTAAAAACGTATTTAAAGTAAGATATTTTAATTTGAATGGTAAATTATAGTTCTTATTTGGACTTTTTCAAGAGGAACATAATAGAATCATCAATTTTTGAATAGGCTTTAACTGCACATGGGGGAATATCTTTCAAATGCCACGAGACAGGATGATTAACTGTACAAGATGCACCATCTTGTTTGAAAATCAAGCTGATTTCGCCATCAACAATGTTGATTTTATCGCTACAATACAAAATTTGCCATACCAAAATACATTTCTCGATTTCTGCGGGCTTATCTGTGATAATTTTATAGACAGATTCCTTTTTTTGAATTGCCATTTTCCAAGTCTTAAGTGGAGTATCGGCAGCTTCATTAAAAAGAGTGAATTCAGCACCGACAACAATATTCGGCGATGCAGTCATAGTAACTGTGACCTCAGATTCCTTGTTGCTAATGACGCAAAAGCGGTCTAATTTACTTTCTTTCATTTTTGTTTCATTTCCTCCTTAAGGTATTTTGCCGTCAAACTTTTTCTCTTTTTGATAATACTTTCGGGAGTTCCTTCGGCAATAATTTGTCCTCCAAATTTACCACCTTCGGGACCTAAATCAATTATCCAATCAGCATTTTTAACTACATCAAGGTTATGTTCGATGACAACAACTGTATTGCCTTTGTCGGCTAATTTGTGCAACATTGCCAATAGCATATTTATATCTTCAAAATGCAGTCCTGTTGTGGGTTCATCTAATAAATATAACGTTTTACCTGTCGAAACTTTTGATAATTCCGCCGAAAGTTTGACTCTTTGAGCTTCGCCACCGGATAGGGTAGGAGCTTGTTGCCCTAATTTAATATACCCAAGCCCGACTTCAAACATCGTTTTGATTTTCTTTTTCAATTTCGGAATATCGGTGAAAAATTCGTTCGCCTCTTCAACTGTCATGTTCAGCACATCTGCAATTGATTTGCCCTTGAATTTGACTTGCAAAGTTTCCGAATTATATCGTTTTCCTTTGCATTCGTCGCATGTAACATAAACATCAGGAAGAAAATTCATTTCAATTTTTTTGATTCCTGCACCCTGACATTCTTCACATCTGCCACCTTCAACATTGAATGAAAATCTACCTGATTTGTAGCCTCTGATTTTGGCTTCACGCAATTCGGCAAAATGGTCTCGAATCAAAGTGAATAAACCTGTGTAAGTAGCAGGATTAGAGCGAGGAGTTCTGCCAATTGGAGATTGGTCTATTTCGATTATTTTGTCAATATTATCAATGCCATCAACGGATGTATAGGGTAGAGGCACAGAACTGCTATTTTTATTCAAATATCGCGAAAGTATTGGGTACAATGTATCATTGATAAGGGAACTTTTGCCTGAGCCACTCATTCCTGTGATGCATACAAATGTTCCTAATGGAATTTTCAGCGTTACACTTTTCAAATTATTGCCTGTGGCACCTTGCAAAATTATATATTTCCCGTTTCCTTTGCGTCGTTCGGTAGGAATTGTTATAGATTTGATGTTTAACAAATACTGAGCAGTGAGAGAATTTTTGAGTGCTTTGGTGCTCAGTTTGCTCATTTGTTTCATCGTGCCGGAAAAAATTATTTCACCTCCGTGAATACCTGCTCCGGGACCAATATCAACAATGTGGTCGCCACTTTCAATCATCGCTTTATCGTGCTCGACCACAATCACAGAATTCCCCAAATCACGCAATTCCTTCAGCGAATTTATAAGCCGATTATTGTCATGTTGGTGCAATCCAATACTTGGTTCATCAAGCACATACAATACGCCCACAAGCTGCGAGCCGATTTGTGATGCCAATCTTATACGTTGGGATTCACCACCAGATAAAGTACGAAGTGGGCGGTTCAGGTGAATATATGCAAGACCCACGTTTTCGAGAAAACTCAATCTGTTGTTAATTTCCTTGAAAATTAGATGCGAAATCAAAACTTCTCTCTTGTTCAACTTTTTTTCAATAGCTTTAATCGAAACTCGCAAATCGGACAAATCCAAATCACAAAGCTCTTTGATATTTGTACCGTACAATTTGATTTTCAAAGTCTCTTTTTTGAGCCTTCCCCCAGCACATGTCGGACATGTGATGTCTGTCAAATAAGGCTCAATATTTTTTTTCTGGTTGTATGTTGTCGGATTTTCATAAATATGCTTCAAAGTTGGCAATACGCCCAGAAATTTATGCTTATATTTCAATCCGGTTCTTTCGAAATCATGGTCCAATTCGATAGAATCTTCATTGCCGTAAAGAATCATTTGCAGTTTGTCTTGTTCCAAATGTTCCATCGCGAGGCTCAAATCTATGCCGTGTTTTTCGGCATAAACATCTAATTGAGTCCACAACCAACTCAAACTCTTTTTTCCTAATGGAGCAATAGCACCATCATAAATCGAAAGCTTAGTATTTTCGAGAATTGCCGGCAAATTAAAATCTTTAATTACCCCAAGCCCTTGGCACGTGGCACAAGCTCCATTTGGTGAGTTAAATGAGAACATATTTGGTGCCGGTTCTTCATACGAATCACCACAATTCGGACAGGAATATTTTGTGCTGTATAACACTTCTATAAATTCATCAGTATTTGTTTCAGCTAAAATTATGAGATTTCCTTCGCCGCGATTTAGTGCCAATTCGACTGATTCACGAATTCTATTTGTATGATTTGCATTGATAAGACATCGGTCTATAACAAGTTCGATATCATGAATATTATAGCGTTCGAGCTTCATTCCAACAACTAAATCGCGAATTTTCTTATCTACTCTTACCTTTGTGAAGCCTTGTTTGGTAAGCAATTCAAAAAGTTCACGATAATGCCCTTTGCGGCTTTTGATAATCGGCGCCAGGATTTGAATTCTTTTATCGTTGTATTCAGTCAGTATCGTTTGAATTATGTCTTCAACAGTACGCTTTATTGCAGGAATATCGCAACGGACGCAGTGCTGCACTCCAATTTTGGAAAAAAGAAGGCGCATATAATCATAAATTTCGGTAGCTGTGCCGACTGTTGAACGTGGATTGTGACTGATTGACTTTTGTTCGATTGAAATTGCCGGAGAAAGCCCTTCGATAATATCAACTTCGGGCTTTTGCATCATACCCAAAAATTGCTTTGCATATGGACTAAGGCATTCAACGTATCGCCTATTAGCTTCTGCATATAAAGTGTCGAATGCTAAAGTGGACTTCCCCGAGCCTGATAATCCGGTTACAACAGTCAACGTATCGCGCGGAATGATTAAATCAATATTTTTAAGATTATGCTCACGTCCACCTTTGATAGTGATTTCTGTGATTTCGTCAGCATAATTGCCAAATTCGGAAATATTTGAATCAGATTCGTTAATCATAAATTTTGTTTGAATGAAATGCTATTAAAAGTGATTTTATAAATTCTGTCCAAAACTTTTACTTGTTGTAAGGTTTGCCCTTGATTTTCAATATTGTGTAATCAAGGCTGCTTGTATCTAATTTTTCCAATTTGTCAGTAGAATTTACTATCTCTACGCTATATTCAAAAGTTTTGTTAGGTCCTGTAAGCAAAATATCATTCGGAAAATGAATTTGCTTTTTTTCTAACTTTGCTTTGAATAATGAAGCATCTTTTTCAATCGTAGTCGGCAAATAGGGCACAATCTCGTTCATATAAATTTCGCGAATGGCGTCATCATGCAAATAAGCATTTGCAAATTCGTCGGGCTTAACTTCCGTTTCATCGTTTACAGTGAATTCCTGCTTCAAGAGCTTGATTAAATCGTCTTTTTCGCTCGAATTTTCAACAAATTTCATTATGAAATCATCGGTTGCATCATAAAAACGCTTTGATTGAATTTTGCTGTTAGTTTCAACCGAGAAGCCGAGAAAATCTTTGTAGAAATATTCCGCAGGTTTGGAATCTACCGAAAATTGCTCATCATAAATGAATGCTTTCCATTGGCTATTCGGATAATCGAGTTGCATCTCATCTTCAACACGCCTTTGCATTAGCGCAAATTTGAACTTCTTAGACGATGGGTCGAGAAAAATATCATCAAGATATTTGATAGTTGATTCGCGATTGTGAATTTCATATCTCAAAGCCGAGAGCAATTCTGCTTTTATAACTATCGGCAAAGGATAACCGTTTTCATCCTTAGCGTCAATCATTATTAGATAGCCACCGGGAATTGTGTTCACCGTTTGAGCTTGAGCAAGTTTCATAGCCACTTTGATTGAAGCATGTATGAATCTTTCGTCCGAATGTTCGTTCACTTCATTTACCAAACCGAAAAAAGAGTCAGAGTAGGAGTCGCTAATTAGCAATTCAAATGATTTGCCCTTCTTTTGCGACGCTTTTGCAAGCCTTTCGATGATTACCTTCAGCACTTGGTCCGAAAAGCGGAATAAATTTTCGTCAGTAATGACTGTTGCATGCTCAAGTCCATCATTTTTGGCAACAATCTGATGCAAGATAATTCGATTGATAGTAATATTATAAAAGTTAGTCACATTTCTCTCCTAATTCTTTGGATATTATTTTTCTTGTGTTGTAAAAGCAAATCTTACAAAGATAATTGATAATCTGCAAACATCAGTTTAATAGAATGTCGTATTTTTGTAAGATTGTAATAGAAACGAAAATTTAGGAAAAATATGTATAAATTAGAAACAATAATATCATTAGCCAAAAGAAGAGGCTTCGTATTCCAGTCATCTGAAATTTATGGTGGATTGAACGGCTGTTGGGATTACGGTCCGCTCGGTGTTGAGTTGCTGCTCAAAATCAAAGATTCATGGTGGAAAGCGATGACTTTCAGAGATGATATCGAAGGTGTGGATGCTTCAATCTTAATGCACCCCAGAACTTGGGATGCGAGCGGACATACTAAGCAATTCAGCGACCCGATGATTGACAACAAAGTCAGCAAAGCGCGTTTTCGTGCCGATAATTTGATTGAAGAACACATCATCAAGTTGCGTTCTAAAAATAAAAATGATGAAGCCGACACAATTGAACAAAAACTTGCGAATATCAAGGAAAACAATGATTATCTGACTATCATACTTGAACACGGCATCAAAGACCCTGTTTCGGGGACTACGGAATGGACTGAAGTACGAAATTTCAATCTTATGTTCAAAACATTCATCGGTCCATTGGAAGAAGCAAGCAGCGTGGTATATCTTCGCCCTGAATCTGCACAAGGAATCTTTGTGAATTTTAAGAATATTGCCGAAACTGCACGTCAAAAAGTTCCATTTGGTATAGCCCAAATCGGGAAAGCATTTAGAAATGAAATCAACACTAAGAATTTTCTTTTCCGAACAAGAGAATTTGAACAAATGGAGATGCAATACTTTGTAAAACCGGGTGCCGAGCTTGATTGGTTCGATTATTGGAAAAAGCAAAGATGGCAATGGTACATAGATTTGGGAATGGATGAATCTAAGATGCGTTGGAAAAATCATGACAAATTAGCTCACTACGCTAATCATGCTGTTGACATCGAGTTTGAATTTCCATTCGGTTGGGGAGAAATCGAAGGAATACATTCGCGAACTGATTTTGATTTAAGAAATCATCAGGAATTTTCCAGTAAAAAGATGGAATACGTAGATGCTGTCAATAACGAACGCTATCTGCCATTTGTGGTTGAGACTTCCGGTGGTGTTTCACGGGGCTTAATGGCTTTTTTGTGCAATGCTTATAGCGAGGAACACGTTACAGACGAAAAAGGCAAAACAGAAGTACGAACAGTTTTAAGATTCAGTCCCAAATTAGCTCCTATAACTGCCGCTGTATTTCCACTTGTAAATAAGGATGGAATGCCGGAATTGGCGCAATCAGTCTATAAAGATTTGCAAAAATCGATGAAAGTTCAGTATGATTCATCGGGTGCTATTGGCAGACGCTATCGCCGTCAAGACGAAATCGGTACGCCCTTTTGCATTACAATTGATGGCGAGTCATTGACCGAAAATACAGTAACCATTCGCGAAAGAGACTCGATGAAGCAAGAAAGAATATCAATTGATAAAATCAAAAACTACATTAACGATAAAATATACTAATTGATAATTAGTCCATAAAGTGTGAATTATGATTTTTTCTGTGTTTTTAGGCTAATTTTCTTATTTACATATAGTTTATATCAAATGTTAAGATACATATTTTATGTCTTTGTTGTAAGCACACTATTTATCAATAGTTTAATTGCGAATGAAGATGTATATTATAAAATCAACAAGTCGTTCAATATTCAGGGAGCAGTATTTAACGAGTTACTTAACGGCTATGTCGTTGATTTAGATCCCGAAATACTTATACGCGCCGGAATTGAAGGCATGATTTCCTCGCTTGACCCATATACAGAATACTTCAGCGAAAAACAATTACAAGACGTTGACTTCCTTTCATCCGGAACTTATTCAGGACTTGGGATTACAGTAGGTGTACATGACAGTATGTTGATAATTGTGGACGTACGTCATGGCTACCCTGCACAAAAAGGCGGTTTGAAAATTGGCGATTATATATACAAAGCTGATTCAAATGTAGTAATCAACAAATCTTCGTCAGAACTTAGAGAGTTTACCAAAGGCGACCCCGGAACTGAGTTAAATTTGACTGTTATTCGAAAATCTTTAAATACAAATGATACTCTCCAAGTTAATGTTGTCATCGAAAATATCAAGTTGCCAAATGTGCCATATTCAGGATTTCTGAACGATTCGACGGGCATAATCATACTCGAAAGATTCACAAAAGATTCGTACAAAGACTTCCGAAGTGCTTTCAATAAACTTCACAATTCAAATAAACTCAAAAATTTAGTAATTGATTTGCGTGATAATCCCGGTGGATTACTTGAAGAAGCAGTATCCATTTGTGAATTATTTTTGCCGTCGAATAGCTTGATTGTAACTACTAAATCGCGTGAAAATGAAGTGCTCTACGAGTACATTTCTCGCCAAATCCCACTTGATACAAACGTCAGATTAGCTGTACTCATTAATCAATCATCAGCAAGTGCAAGCGAAGTAGTTGCCGGGGCAATTCAAGACCATGACAGAGGATTGGTAATTGGTCAACAGTCATTTGGTAAAGGACTTGTTCAATCAGTTGTGAGCCTTCCATACGGCGGAAATCTTAAAATCACCACTGCAAAATATTATACTCCATCAGGGAGATGTATTCAGAGAATTGGTTTTGCTGAACAATATTCAGACTTGAAAATACAATCAATCGTTGATTCGACACAATTTCAGACCAAAAATGGCAGAATAGTTTACGAGTCAACAGGAATCAAACCTGATAGCGTTATCAGCCCCCGAGTACCACAAGATTTGATTTATGATATGAATATGAAACAGGTCTTCTTCGATTTTGCAAATCAATACGCTACATCATTAAGAATGAACGGAACAGAATTTGTTCCCGAAAAGTCATACGAAAGATTTTTGAAATATTTGAAAGACGTTAAGTATGATTTTAAGTTCCGATATGAAGAAGAATTGGATGAAATCAATTCCGAACTTGAGAAACAGGGATTAAAATCTGCATCTTCTACAAAAATTATCGAGCAATTGAAAACTGAATTAGCAAAAAAAGACGAAAAGCTGATAAAAAATCTACGAGAAGATTTGACTGAAATACTCGAATATGAGATTTATCGTCGCTCAATGAATGAAGAAGATTTTTATTCGTTTGTTATGAGCCGAGATAGGTATGTCAAATCAGCTGTTAGTTTGATGAGCAACAATACTTACAAAACTTTGTTAAGCAGAGAAAACGACTAAGATTTACAAAATATACATAGACATAAAGCGTCTTTTCTTCATTACATAATTGGGTATCTGAAAAAATGAGAATCACAAAACAATATACAAATCGTGAAAGTCAGTCATTAGACAAATACTTGCAAGAAATCGGCAGAGTAGATCTACTAACTACCGATAATGAAATTACACTTGCTCAGCTTATCAAAAAGGGTGGGAGCGAAGGGTATTTTGCACTCGAAAGACTTGTAAAAGCGAATTTGCGATTTGTTGTATCTGTTGCAAAACAATATCAAAATCAAGGTTTAAGTTTGGGCGATTTAATCAACGAAGGCAACTTGGGTTTGATTAAAGCTGCAAAACGTTTCGACGAAACTCGTGGATTCAGATTTATTTCATATGCAGTTTGGTGGATTCGCCAATCAATTTTACAAGCTCTTGCAGAGCAATCTCGTATCGTAAGATTGCCACTCAACCGTGTTGGTGCACTAAACAAAATCGGGAAAAAATTCTCCGAATTAGAGCAAGAATTTGAACGTGAGCCAACTGCTGCGGAATTGGCAGAACAACTCAATATGAGTGTTAATGAAATATCGGAGACAATCAAAATTTCCGGAAGACACCTTTCGGTTGATGCTCCATTTGTGCAAGGCGAAGATAATCGCTTACTTGATGTATTGCCGAATGAGCAACAACCACCACCGGATTCCGAGCTTATAAGAGAATCACTTAGAGTGGAAGTACAACAAGTGCTAACAACATTGTCGTTACGCGAAGCTGACGTAATCAAATATTATTTTGGCTTAGACGGACAATGCCTTACTCTCGAAGAAATCGGCGAAAAATTTAATCTTACACGTGAAAGAGTTCGCCAAATAAAAGAAAAAGCTATCAGGAGGCTCAGACACGCCTCTCGCTCAAAAACTTTAAGGTCATATTTAGGCTAATAATTAATGAATGATAAAATAGATTTGTTGCCACACAGAGACGAAATAATTGAAAAACCTAAATTCAATATCCCCGTAAAAGCTAAGCGCAACAACCCCGAATTAAAAACTACTGTCGGACAACGCCCCGAATGGCTCAAGGTTAAAGCACCCGGCGGCGACTCGTATGCGTTTATCCAAAATTTGATGCGGAGCAAGTCTTTGCATACTGTTTGCGAAGAAGCACATTGCCCAAATATCGGCGAATGTTGGGCGCACGGAACAGCAACTTTCATGATTCTTGGAGATACTTGTACTCGTGCATGTAGTTTTTGCGCCATCAAAACCGGCATTCCACACACAATCAATAAAAATGAACCCTATGATGTTGCGATGTCTGTCCGAAAAATGGGTGTCAAACATGCCGTAGTTACTTCAGTCAATCGTGACGAACTTAAAGACCAAGGTTCCACAATTTGGGCTGAAACTATTTACCGAATTCGTGAGTTAAATCCCGAAACTACAATCGAAGTTTTGATTCCCGATTTCAAGGGCGATACAAAATGCTTGGATAGAGTTATTCAAGCTGCTCCCGATATTTTGAATCATAACATGGAAACAGTCCCAAGACTTTACAAAAAAATCAGACCACAAGCCAAATACCAACAATCACTCGATGTTTTAAGTTATTGCAAATCAGCAGGACTTAGAACAAAATCCGGTATAATGGTTGGAATTGGCGAAATGGATGACGAAGTCTATGAACTGATGAAAGATTTGATAAATATCAAACTTGACATTATGACGATTGGGCAATATCTTCAGCCATCAGTCAACCATACACCGGTCGACCGCTTCGTAACTCCCGACCAATTCAGAGAGTTCAAAAGAGTAGGGGAAGAAAATGGCATAGGTCATGTCGAATCAGGTCCACTTGTTCGAAGTTCATATCATGCTCATGAACATGTCAAAGTAGAAATCCGTACTTAATAACCAATATTTTCTACTAATATTAATTTTTTAAATACAATTTAACAATGTCCACACATAATCGTTCATTATGGTGGCACGAGTTTTGTTTTTATTAAAAATATTTACTATATTAGTAGGCTATGGTTAAGATACATGTAGAATACTTAAATGATTTGCACTGCATAGTAACTCATGGTCCTTCGGGACAGAGTTTTTTGACAGATGCACCTCTTGATAACCAGGGTAAAGCCGAGTACATTTCGCCTACGGACTTGCTGGCTGCATCTATTGGTTCTTGTATCGCAACTATCATGGGAATTAAAGCTCGTGATTTGGGCGTTGATTTGGAGGGCTTGAAGATTGATGTTACTAAAGAAATGGTGCACGACCCACATCGACGTGTCGGCAAATTAACATTGGAAATTCAATATCCTCACAGATACGAGCCTAAAACTCAAGAAATCTTGAATAATGTTGTCAAGATTTGTCCAGTTACTCGAAGTTTAGACCCCAAAGTTATTTTTGAACCAATTTTCAGTTTCGCCGATGAAAACTAATATCATTATATATGCCTTTTTGTTATCCTTGTTCATATTGCCGAAATTGTACAGCCAATATGACAATCAAGCGATTGAGTTCTACAACGAGGGCTTGGGCTATTTGCAAGATGGTGACAATGAGAAGGCAATAGAATTTTTGAACAAATCTATCGCTATAGATTCAACTTTTGCGGAAGCGTACAACGCCCGTGGCTCTGCACTTTTCAATATAAAAAAGTACGAAGATGCACTGAATGATTTCACTATTGCAATCGAACTCAAACGCTCATTTTCCGGTGCATACCATAATCGTGCTTCGACTTATCGGGAATTGAAGATTGCCGATAAGGCTCAATCAGATTTGGCAAAAGCGATTGAAATCGAACCCGGCAACCATAATTTATATTACAGCAGAGCGAATTTTTATGCCGAAATGGGTAAATTTGATTTAGCTTTGAATGATTTGGATAAAGTGATTTCCATTCAAACCGATGATTATAAGGCATACTATACTCGAGCTACGGTATTTTATGAAACTAACGAATTGGAAAAGGCACTGATTGATTTGAACAAGACTATTGAGCTTAATTCGCAATTTGTTGAAGCTTACCAACTTCGTGGTCCAATTTTCCATAAGTTGGGCAATCTACCAGCTGCTATTCTTGATTATAACAGAGTTTTGGAACGAGAACACGAAAACAACACAATGTTCAACCGTGCCATTGCTAATTCCGAATTAGAACATCATGATTTGGCTATCCAAGATTTTTCGCATTTGATTAATATAGGATTCAATCCCAAGCTATCATACTTCAATCGTGCAGTTATATATTATAATTTGGGTCAATTTGATAGAGCTTTAGAAGATTACAATGCTGTGTTGAAAATTGAACCGAATGAACAAGATGCTTTGGGCAATGTTGCGATAATTTATTACGAATCAAAGGACTACGACGATGCTATAATGATGTATAACAAGTTGATTGATTTAAGCCCAAATAATTCAAGCTATTACCAAAATCGTGCAAACGCATTGTTTAATCTGAGTAAATATGACAAAGCTATTGGAGACTATTCATTAGCAATAAATTTGGACAAGAAAAATGCAGAACTATACTTCAATCGTGCAAATGCCTATAAGCAAATCAACGACTTCGAAAATGCTATCGAAGATTTTAGACAATTCCTTGATATGGCAAGATACGATAATAAGTTAGTATCATTTGTTCCGTCGGTTGAAATTGAAATTAAAAATCTTGAACTTAAAATTGCGGATAAAATCTCGAATCAAAGATGAAATTTCCTAAAATTGCTCTACATTATCAAATTCTTTTGGCACTCGTACTCGGAGCAATTTTCGGTGCAATTTTCAAGGTTGACCAAAGCGCACTCATTGTCAATCATTCCCACGAAAAACATGAAATGGAATCCATAGTCGAAGAATGGAATAGTATTTCATTTGTAGATATTGCAATTCCCGATAGTGTTTTGGTCAAATTTGACAAAATCAACCAACAAGCAATCATCCGATTTTTCAAAAAGTATGCAAATCAATCAAACCTATCAATTAAAATTGTGCATATAGATGGAAAGCAAAGCACGATTGAATCTATACAAAGCATCAAAAAGAAACCCACAATAGCCACTCGACTGAAACCACTTGGTGATTTGTTTATCCGACTTCTGAGTTTTTTGGCAATACCGCTTGTTATCTCATCGCTGATTATTGGAGCTTCAAGTCTGGAGGATATCAAAAAACTGGGCAGAATTGGTACTAAGACATTCGCTCTCTATTTAACTACAACCGCAATAGCCATAACAATTGGTTTAGTCTTGGCAAATGTGATTCAGCCTGGCGAAAGAATTCATGAGGAAACCAAAAATAGGCTCATGGCTGCATATAGCGAGGAATCTTCCGAAAAAATCGTTTCAAATCTTGAAGTTGATATTATAGATTTTTTAGTGAATATCGTCCCTAAGAACCCATTTGAAGCTATAGCAAGCGGGAATATGCTTCAGATAGTGTTTTTCGCAGTTTTCTTTGGATTGATGCTGACATTCATAAAAAAGGAGAATGCCCAACCGGTCATAGGATTTTTTGCGGGAATGAGCGATGTTATGGTCAAAATGGTTGATTTCATTATGATTATGGCTCCATATGGTGTATTTGCATTAATTGCCGCCACAGTTGCCGATTTCGGATTTGAAATCATCTCAACGCTCGTTTGGTATATTTTCGCAGTTTTACTTGGATTAGCAATTCAAACCTTGATAATCTACCCTTCAATATTGAAAATTTTTACAAAACGAAAAATAAAAGATTTCTTCGTGGGGATTCGTGACGCTCAGATTATCGCATTTTCAACAAGCTCAAGTGCTGCTACACTGCCGATAACTATGGAATGTGTTGAAGATAATTTGAAAGTTCCAAAACGTATTTCAGGCTTTGTCCTTCCGCTCGGAGCAACGATTAACATGGACGGCACTGCATTATACCAAGGTGTCGCGGCTGTTTTTATCGCTCAAGTTTATGGAATTGATTTGTCAATTACGGACCAATTGACGATTGTTATAACGGCAGTTTTAGCATCTATCGGTACTGCACCTGTGCCTGGAGTTGGCATCATTATGCTTGTGATGATACTGCAATCTGTACATATACCACCGCAAGGAATCGCTCTGATTATAGGCGTGGACAGAATATTGGATATGGCACGAACTATAAGCAATGTTTCAGGCGATGCGGCTGTTACTGTTGCTGTAGCCGATTCTGAAAAATAAATTTCCTACTTTTTCTCCAATTCGATTTTTGCTTTCTTATTCTGTTCGCGGAAAGCTAACCTGCCGGGACCGGGTTTTATATCATCAATCACAAAATCTGTAGAATTAAAATGCCAAATTGGAAGTTCGGTATCGTCCGGGTATTTCAATTTCATTTTTTGTTCGATATTGGCAAATTGATGAATAGGTAAATAATCAAGTGTTGAAATTATCATATTCCCCGAACCGTTCAATACTGCATCAATCCTAATTTTTGTATCATCGGATATAACGGTTACGGCTCCTTGGGCTGTCCGAATAAATCTGAATCTTACTGATTCGTGGTCTAATGTATCGATCGGATGTTCGGCTCTGAAGAGGAAAGCCTGCCTGACAAGTGGGAGAGGACACCCGTTTTCTACTAATGTATCTAAGCTGTTGATTGACCATGATTCATTGATGAATTTATAAGTATCGCCAAATGGGACAAATAGCGAAGGCTGAAATGCACCTCCCGGTGACATTGAATATAAAGTTGAATCATCAATTCCTACGCCATGCCTTCTACCGAGAGAATCTAAGGTCAGATAGACTTCACGACCAATCCAAGTATGGGTTTCTCTCCGAACGGGCGCCATTTTCCCTTTTCGCTCATCTGCAATATAGCTTTTGAGCCTCATCCTTAGATGGAATAGGTTGTTTTGAGTTACCGAATCACAAATTACTTCATATAACTCGAATCGTGTTTTGACAATAGCAGCATCATAATCTACAATTATGCTGTCGTGAGATGAGACTCTATATCTGATTGTGTCGCCTTTGAAGAACTTGAGTTTGAACTCTTGGATTTCATGTATAATCATGTCTTGCTTTGGGTCGTAATTTTCGTCCACATCGCTTTCATCATAAAAAATTTGGCTATACGTTAATTGTATTGATAGTGTCGATAGTATTGTGAGAATCATGAGAAATTTTAGCATATAAATCACTTTTTTTCATAATAAATATTTATAAATACACTATTGAAGCATCTTTTTATTTTAAGACGTTTGAGTTGAATATTTGGAACATAATTTGAGCGTTAAATCATTATAAATGTATAAATTTGTAGATGTTTTTGGGACATTAGGGGGGATTTTTATATATGTTAGGTAAAATTCTAATATTTTCAGTTTTTCTGATTTTTTACAATGTTTGTGCTAACGCTCAAGGTACTATGAGCATAGTCACAAAGGATTTTTCCAAATATCCGGCAATGAGTGCATCTGTATTCGTGTTTGATGCAAATGGCAACCCGGTTTATAATCTGAATAAGAATAATTTCGTTGTACGCGATAATGGTTTGAACGTACCGACTACAAATTCTTACGTATGCAGCGCGATTCCGGACACAACATACTTATCCGTAAATATATTGTTCGATTTGGCTCTTAATCATAACGAGAATCTCGACAACCCATTTAACCTCGGAAAGCAAATTGCAACCAAAATAGTAAATAGGTTGAAGTTCCCCGGTGATGAATGTGCGATTTCTACTTATGACATCAGAAGCTATTTGAATCGCGAAATTGATACATCGCGAAGCAACTTATTGAACGAGATTAATCTTTTGCAGCCGTCACGTGGGTCGCTTTTCGATATTGCTTTCCTGAGTGAACCTGCAAATGGTATCAAAATCATTAATAGGGGAACAAATAAAAAAGTTATATTTTTCATTACGGATGGTGCAGGAGCAATAAACGAAACCGAAATCATCAATCAGTGCAAAGCCAATGATATACAGGTATATACACTTTGTATTGGTCGAAAAATCCCTGAAAAGCTTAAGAGCGTCAGCGTAGAAACAGGTGGATGGTATTTAGATAATATTGAAGCCGATAAAATTGATGTTTCGATAAATGTAATGATGGCATTGGCTCAAAATCATAAACCATGCGTCTTACAATGGGATAATTTTGTATCTTGCGATGATGAACACACAGCCGAGATTGTATTGCCATCACTCAACTTACGAGATAGTTTCAATTTCAGCTTTCTTAATGCTCAGAAGGCATCAATTGTATCTGAACCTCAATTTATTGGATTCAGTTCAGTTGACATAGGTAACAAAAAGCGATTGAGTTTGACTATCACAGCTCGTAATCGTGATATTTTGATTCAAGAACTTCAAATCAACGAGCCTTTTTTCGTAGTTGAAGGTAATGTCACAAATTATCTTTTAGCTCAAAATGATTTTCTAAACCTGACAATCGAATATGAACCACAACACGAAGCAATAGTTTTTACGGAATTGAAGGTGATATCGGATGCTTGCGATATAGTCCCAATTTATATCACCGGTGGATTCCCGAATACAAAACCTATCGAAAAAACTGTAAAAATTGTGCATCCTAACGGCGGTGAATATTTGATTATCGGAGATACTTCATTTGTCGAATGGATTGGCTTGTTGCCTAAAGATGTAATTCAGTTGCAATATTCTATTGATAACGGACGAAAATGGGATACATTAGCTACTAACGTTACAGGACTTAGAAAAGATTGGGTAGTTCCAAACAAACCCAGCGATTCATGTCTTGTCAAGATTTTACAATTATGGCCCAATAATGTTGGATTCACACTTGATTTGAAACATAATGGTCGAGTCAATTCAGGATTTTTCAATCGTGAAGGTGATTTGGTAGTTACAGCAAGTAGTGATACAACTGCTGTCGTTTGGGTTGCTAACACAGGAGCAAAGAAATTTATATTGAAAGGTCATACTAAACCCTTGACATGGGCATCATTTGACCCAAATGATAATTTCGTTGCTACTTCGAGTACTGACTCGATGATTATGATTTGGAGCTTGGAAGACGGCTCACTTGTTGCAGTCTTAGACGCACATGCAACAAGGGTCGAATCGGTTAACTGGTCAAGCACCGGTGATTACTTAGTATCCTCAGATTTTCTTGGCAACGTAATCGTTTGGAATACTAACTGGGAAATAGCAAAAAGAGTTCAATCAAACAGTGGGGTTACGTGGTTTGCAGACTTCAATCCTATTGATGAAAATCTAATTATTACTGCCAACCAGGGGGGTAAAGTCAAGGTATTTAATTGGGTGGATTACAAATTGGGAGATATGCCCTTGGTTGTATATGATACAAAGAGCATAGAGTGTACTCATGTGACTTATAACACCGATGCCACCAAAGTTGCTGCTGCGACAAGTTCGGGTGAACCAAAAGTATTATATGTATGGGATGTTAATACAACAGATCCACCATTGTACTCAATCACGCACAACCTTGAGCCGGGAGATAATAATTCAATCAACTTCTCCAGTTTTTTTATGCACCCTGACTTGGGTAGGGAAGTTTTGTTAACTACGAGTACAGACCAAACGGCTCGTTTGTGGGATGCAAGTGACGGCAGCCCTGAACGCATCAATGATTTTATTACAGACAATGTTTTCAAGGAACATAAAAATTCGGTAACTACTGCAGTTTTTGACAGATTTGGTTCCCGAGTAATGACTTCAAGTTGGGATTCGACTGCTAAAATATGGAATCTCGACCAAAAGGAACTTCAGCAAGATGTTTCCGATTCGGTCTTTACAATAGCTTTTGCCGAGGGCAAAGGATTTGAACATGAATTTGGAGAAGTCGTTGTTGATGAATTAATTGATTCGGTTTTCCAATATGTTTATATAAATGAATCGAAATTCGCTTATAATATTCGCAATATCAGAATTGGTGGCAATCACGCTGCAGATTTTGAAATAAATTCCGACTTAGAATTACCTATGCTACTTCAAAGCGGAGATACATTAAGTTTGGAACTGAGATTTATGCCCAAAGGGCTTGGCATGAGAAGTGGTAAACTTGAATTCCAAATTCCTGGACGAATTATCGAAACAACGTTAACAGGTTTCGGAATTGAACGAACTTTGAAGGCAAATAATCGCTTAGTTGATTTTAAACTCATAGATGTAGGAAGCATAAAGGACTCCACGTTTATTGCTCTGGTAACCAATACAAGCAGTTCTCCGGTGAATATTACAAACGTTGGCTTGGTAGGTTCCTATCGTTTTGATTTCGGGGCAATAGGCGATAAAATTGCAACTATTCCGGCAGGTTCGGATTTGATGATGACGCTTCGATTCTCGCCTAAGTTGATTGGGCGAAAAAATGCTCAAGTATATTTTGAGCACGATGGACTTGGTTCGCCTACAATTGTGAATTTATTTGGCGAAGGAGTTTTTGCTCGAAATGATTCTATTACAATTTACATTGGCGACCATACTGCCGAAGATGGTGATGTAATACAAGTTCCAATCAAAATTACGGGAATCGGCGAATATGGCATAGCACCTTCAATTGAAGGCTTCAGAACCAAAGTGAAATTCAATGCCACAATGCTCGAACCACTTGATGGTTTTACAAAATCAACAATTATAAACGGCGAAAATTTCATTGATGTGGATTTGCCGACTACATTTGGTGCAGATTCTGTATTGAAAACTTTGACTTTCAAGGTCGGATTAGGCAATGACTCGATTACTGCATTGACACCGGAATTCACTTATCCGATTGGTTTTGGGCGTGTGAATATTACCGACATAGCCGGTTCATTTACTTTGACAGGTTACTGCATTGATGGCGGTCCAAGATTATTCGACCCCAATGGCAGAATTTCACTTTCGCAAAATGAACCAAATCCTGCTGTTGAAAAAACGAATATCACAATCGAAGTAGTTGAAACCGGTATTACTAAACTTTATATTTCGGATATATTTGGTAGAGTTGTTAGGAATGTTGTTGAAAGCTCCTTAAGTCCGGGTGAACATCAATTCTCAGTATTTACGGGTGATTTGAGTTCGGGAGTTTACTTTTATATCTTAGAAACTCCAACTCAGACAATTATGAAAAAAATGGAAATTAAAAATTAATTTAAAGCAAAATGATACAAAACATTAGAGGCACAAAGGACATTTTGCCTGACCAAATCAGTCAGTGGCAAAATTTAGAACGCATTTTTAACGAAGTGACAACTTTATACGGATATAAAGAGCTTAGAACTCCGATTTTTGAAAAAACTGAAGTTTTCTCGCGCAGTATCGGCGATAATACCGATATTGTGAATAAGGAAATGTACACTTTCACTGATAAAGGTGGCGAATCAGTCACATTGAGACCGGAAATGACCGCAGCATTGGTCAGGTCTGTAATTCAAAATTCACTCACTCAAGAAGTTTCATCGCTCCGATTATGGTATTTCGGTCCTTTTTTTAGATACGAGCGTCCACAAAAGGGGAGACTCAGACAATTTCACCAGTTTGGTGCAGAATGCATTGCATCTCCATATCCGGAAAGCGATGTAGAAATAATTTTGTTGGCTAACCAACTTGTTCGTAAAGCGGGCATAAGTGACTATCAGCTTAATATTAACACTTTGGGTAATGAAGCCTCGCGTGCTCTCTACAAAGACGAACTGACAAAGTATTTGACCGCAAATAAGGAACAATTATCCGAAGAGAGCAAGCTTCGTTTGGAAACAAATCCGTTAAGGGTATTGGATTCAAAATCTGAAAATGATAAGCTCATTATCGAATCCGCACCATCAATTCTTGACTTCTTAGATGATGAAAGCAGAAACCATTTCGATGTCGTAAAATCAATGTTAGATGATGCAAAAGTTCTGTATGTAATTGACCCGAAATTGGTCAGAGGCTTGGATTATTATTGCCACACAGTATTCGAATTCAAAAGCGGTGCATTGGGTGCTCAAGATGCCTTCGGCGGCGGTGGCAGATATGATGGGTTGTTTTCGCAATTAGGTGGCAAAATCACTCCTGCAGTTGGTTTTGCAATGGGCGTTGAGCGACTTTTGCTGATAATCGAAAACTCTGCGAAAGAACAAGGCATACAGCAATCCGATTGTGATGTATTTATCGTAAGTATGAATGAAAATTTGCTTAAAGATGCTTTCAAAATAAGTGAAATGTTGCGTGCAAAAGGCTATCGAACATTTTGCGATTTGCAACGTCGTTCGATGAAAGCACAAATGCGCGAAACTAACAAACTGAACGCTAAACATTGTATAATAATCGGAGATGACGAAATCAAACGTAATGCCGTGACAATCAAAAATATGATTACAAGCGAACAAGTTGAAATCAAAATTGATTTGTTGCATACGATTTCGTTCAGATAAAAATGAAACTAACGAAGGAACTTTCAAACACGGACTTTTTCAACCGCTATTTATCCAAATGGCAAGTTAAGTTGATTTTGGCTATAGTTGCATTTTTGATTGTTCTTTCGGTTGTTTTCTTTACTCAATCAATTGTCAAAGAATTAATTACACGCGACCAAAACGCAGTACTGCTTTATGCCGAGATAACTGAAAATTTCATAGAACTAATCAATTCGCCATCTTCGGAATTGGATACTATGAGATATGGTTCCTTAATAGACAATTATGTCTTTTTTCTGGATGTTGTTATTCCGAGAGTTATCAATTTCCCTATTATACTGACTGATGAAAACGGCGAACCAACCGAACCATATGAGCAATGGACTTTGAACATCGATTTCGACCCTACGATGACAATTCCCGAACAACGCGAGAAAGTGAAAACGATGCTAAGTGTGATGGAAAGTAACTATCCGCCGATACTTGTCAAAGATAGAGATGAAAAAATCATAAGCAAGGTTTACTATACTCATTCATCGTTAGTTGACCAACTGAGGTATTTCCCTGTTGTAGCTTTAATCATTATTGGAGTTTTCGTTTTCATTGGGTATTTTTCTTTCAATTCCGCTCGAAATCATGAGCAGACAAAAGTTTGGGTCGGAATGTCGAAGGAGGCTGCCCATCAGTTGGGTACGCCATTGTCGAGTTTGTTGGCATGGATTGAAATCATTAAATATAACGATGACACCATTTCTGTCCAAGAAACTGTATCAGAAATGGAGAAAGATATCGAAAGGCTGAACACAATCGCCACGAGATTTTCGAAGATTGGCTCTACTCCCGAAAAAGAGAATGTTAATATTTCGAGAATGATTGAAAATGTATGTACTTATTTTGATAAACGATTGCCTCATCTCGGCAAGAGGGTGGAAATTATTCGTAGCTTAGACGATAGTCTTTACGCAGACATTAACGTAGAACTTTTCGCATGGGTGATTGAAAATTTATTGAAAAATGCAGCGGAAGCAATTGAAGAAAAACAAGGCACAATTTTTATTTATATGAGAATCAATCCGAATAAAAAGCTTTACATTTTTGTGAAAGATACAGGCAAAGGTATGACTCCAAAGCTTAAAAGACAAATATTTAGACCCGGATTTAGTACCAAAAAGCGTGGTTGGGGATTAGGTTTAAGCTTATGTAAGCGAATAATCGAAGAATATCACGATGGCAAGATTTATGTTAAAGAATCAGTCGTAGGGCAAGGAACAACTTTTGGAATTGAATTACCTTTGAACCTCAAAAAGTAGATTCGTCTCGCCATTGGATTATTTTCCATATATCGGCAGTGGAGTTGCGTGTAATTCGCAAATTGACTCTGCCACTAATATTGACGGCATCTGTGGGGCTAAAAACTATCGAAAGATTGAATCCGCGAGAAATATCTTTAGTCAATGAATCGCCAATTTCTACAACAACGTCATTCCAAGCCAAATCAATATTTTGAGTTGAGAGAAACAATCGTGATGTTGTTAGCATATCGTCTTGACGTCCCCAAGATTCGTCAACGCTTTTTTCGTAATTTCGGAAGGTAAACCTAAAATCGTCAGCCAATAAATTTCCATAAACAAGAGTATCTTTGAAAATATAGGCATAACGAAAGTTTTTGAACACACCGTCAACCAAAGTTTGGTCACCAAGAATATTATTTTGATTGTCAACATCAGCCAACTTGGGAGCAAAAGGATTTGTACACCCAAAGACAAATATAATTAGTACCGCTATTATAATATTAGTTCTCATCTCAGTTGCTGTAAATTGCCTTCAAAATACTCCATGTATTATTTTCGTTCTCTACTTCATTATTTTGATAATCAAACCACCGCGAAATATACCATAATCCGTTTGATTTCGCTATCAATGTTAATTGGATTCTGCCTCTGAACTCAGTGATTTGGCTTATATTTTTTTCAGGCAATGTTAAAACATAATCAGCCGAAAAAATCGAAGAATCCGGCGTTTCCAAAATCGGTTTGCGATTTGGGAAACTAATCTGAATACGCTCCGAGCCATATTGGGAGGCTAATCTGTTTATCAATCTGCGTTCAGATTCTATATTCCAATCATCAAAAAGCGACGGATATGAAGCTAATGCAGAAGACGCCGGAAAAAACTTATACTTAAAGGGCTGGTCTCCAATTTCATCATAAAAACATTTGTAATAATTATCAGCATTCAAACTTCGAATCGAATTTTCAAAATTCAGCAGCAAAATATCAGGTTCAGTAGGAGGGATGTAACCCGTATTTCCTGTGTCGGGCTTTTCGGGCTCACGCGTTGTGAATAATTCGCATCCTGCTAACATGCTTAAATAAGCGATAAACAATATTTGAACCAAAATTCTCAAATCGCAATCCTTCCTTCTAAAGCACGAGCTATTGTGGCATCATCAGAAAATTCGAGTGAGGAACCCATCGGAACTCCGCTTGCTATTCGCGAAATTTTCACGTCAAAGGGCTTTATTAATTTTGCTATATAATGAGTGGTCAATTCTCCTTCTACAGATGGATTCAGGGCAAATATTACTTCCTCTACATCATGCAATCGAGAAATCAATTCCACAACTTTTATATCATCTTGAGAAATTCCTTCCAATGGATTCATAACCCCATGCAGAACGTGATAAAGTCCGTAAAAATCGTTTGTTTTTTCAATCGAAACTACATCATTCGGCTCTTCGACTACACAAAGGATTGAACGGTCGCGCTTAGTCGAGCTGCAAATAGGGCAGGGGTCGCGTTCCGTATAATTAAAACATATTGAACAAAAGCGAACATTATGCTTTAAGTCAATTATGACTTTAGACATTTTCTCCGCAAAGCTGTCATCTTGGCGAAGTAAGTAATATGTAAGTCGCTGAGCAGTTTTCTTACCTATTGACGGGAAAGATGAAAAGATTTCGATAGCTTTTTCAATTGATTCAGATGTGTAATTCATATAGTTTGTATTCTCAAAATCCCAAATTCATACCCGGAATGTTTGGCAACATCCCTCGTACTTTTTTCATTTCTTCCTCAGCTACTCTCGAAGCATTTTCTTGTGCTTTGTTTACAGCTGCAACTACCAAATCTTCAAGCATACTAATATCATCATTTTTGATAAGTTCAGGAGCTATCGAAATATTAAGTATTTTGCCCGACGCAGTGATTTCCACTACCACCATTCCGCCGCCGGAATCAGACTTCATAGTAATATTTTCGAGCCCTTTTTTGATGCGTTCCACTTCTTCTTGCATCTTTTGTGCTTGTTGCATAATGCTTTGAATATCGAATTTCATAATGTTCCCAATTTATTTAAAAATTATAAAATATAAAACGTTCAATAATAGTCTTTTGTTTTTTATTTAATTTTTTTTTCATAAGTTTACAAAACTAAGGAATTCAAAACACAAAGTGCTGTTAAATTAATAAATAAGGTGGATTAATGAGTTTATTCAGTAGAATAGCTGATGTCTTCAAGGCTAACGTCAATGACATGCTCGACAAGGTAGAAGACCCTGAGAAAATGCTAAAGCAAATGGTCATCGAGATGGAGGAATCTGTCAACAAGACCACACTCGCTGTAGCTCAGGCAATTGCAAACGAAAAAAGTTTAGAACGGAAAATCGAAAAAGCCCGTAAAGACAAAGATGAATGGGAAAATAAAGCGATGCAGGCTTTAAATGCAAGTAGGGAAGACCTTGCCAGAGCTGCGTTAGAAAAAAAATCTATTTCGGAGCGTAATTTAAGTGACTTGATACCAATTCATGTCCAAGCACGCGAAACCTCCAATAAATTGCGCCAACAATTAGATTCGCTCAAAGCAAAACTTGATGAAGCCAAATCAAGACAGAGCACTTTGATAGCTCGTTCCCAAGCTGCCAAAGCTCAGAAAGAAATTGCCAAAAATTTGAGTGGCATCGGTGGTGACGCTTTTGGTAAATTTGATAAATTTGAAGGTAAAATCGAAAAACTCGAAGCTGAAGCATCTGCTTTCGAACAACTCGCAGGCGAAAATACAGCATTAGACGACGAATTCAAGAAACTCGGCTCTACAACTACAGTCGAGACAGACTTGTTAGCTTTGAAAGCTAAGATGGGACTTTTAGAATCCGGTTCAATAGAAGAAAATAAAAAGGAGAATAACAATGAATGAAAATAATTTTCATAAAGAAGGAGATGAAGCGATGATAGAGACTCCACAAGTTTTAATTGATGCGACAATAGCCAGAGTAGAGAATTTTCTTAAATCACATTTTCCTGATTACTTAAATTTTGAAAATGGCACTTTTACTGTTAATCGCGGTGATTCGCAAGTTATGATAGCTATAAGACCTTTTACCGGTACAGAATCATGCATTGAGTTTGTCTCTAACGTTGCGTATGAATCTAAACTAACATCGGAATTGATGCAATTTTTACTTCGTAAAAATGCCGAATTACATTTTGGTGCTTTTGGTGTATTATTCGATGATACTATTATATTCCAATACACAATTGCAGGTTCAAATGTAGATTCTAACGAATTGCTCACTTCCATAAACGCTGTTGCAATTATTTCGAACCACTATGCAAATGAAATAGTATCTCTCGGCGCAGGAAAATTGGTCAACGAGTTTCAAGAACAAGGTTAGAATTAACTAAAGCTTTTTAATAAATATGAGCTAAAAATGAAAGAAGTCATTTCACAAAGGAATGACTTCTTTTTATATATCAATGGGTTGAATAAGCTTATTTAATACATTGTCTTAAGAATATGATATGCAACATTACTTCTTCACCCTAATTTTGATAGACCTATTCAAGAATCTGCCTTGTGGCGTTTCGTCGCTGAATTTATCCGTTGTTGCAATTGATGTGGTGATAGTGAATTTATTGCCCGCAACTGATTTCAAATAATTTTCAGTTGATGCAGCACGCTCATTTGCAAGTTCAATATTGCGTTCAGTTGTTCCTAGTATATCAGTACTTCCAATGATATATATAGTTGCTCCCGTGGGCAATTTCTCTGTTAGTTGCTTCAACAAAGCTTTTGTATCATCGCTTAATTCATTACTGTTGTAGTTGAATCTGAGCACAGCTTCGAAATTATCCAAAGTCAATTCTTTATTTTCTACAGGGAGTGAACTCAAATCTACTTCCGAAGTTTCAGTCTTCGATAATTTTCCGGCTCTTGCTGTAGTGTTGATTGGCAATATGTTTTGATTTGCTACATCAACACGTTGTTTAACTTTAATTTCATATTTACCGGAGCGAGGAGCCGCAAATATTGTATCTGCTATATCATTGAAAATTGATACATTGTCCGTCGGTGGTAAATTTGCAAAATCTACATTTACATCAATATTACCGTGCAATTCTGAGTAGGTTCTGATGTCCACAAACTCTTGCAATGGTGCGTTAAGAAGCAAAATATCAGCCCTTTGATTTTCAATAACGCCTTCGGGGAAATCCTGATTAGAAATATATCTCGGAGCTAAACGAGCTTGAATTTTGATTTTTCGTTCTGCTATACCCAAATCGAGGAAGGCTTTTTTAATCTCTGACGCTCTTTGGTTTGCCAATTCCAAACCTGCCGGTTCATTTTCAGCTCCGGATGTTGCTGATTCGATAATAATCGTAGCATCGGGATTTTTTTGCATCAAATAAGCAATTTTCGGGATAATGAATTTATGACTTTCAACCGGGTCTCCTTTGAAGAAATTATCATCTTGCAAAGCTTGGGTAGAATAAAAATCTGGAATTTCGTATGAATTTCTGTCAAAAAATACTGCATTTACTATTGGGACTGTTGCCAAAAGCTCCTCACCAACGTTCAACTTCATATCCCTAACTGATGTTATGGTTAAATCCAATGTGGGTGGTTTAGGCTTTTCTTCGACAATAATTTCAAGTTCGGGTTCTTCTTCTTCTTCAATTGGGATATATTCAATTTCTTCTTCTTCAGCATCGAATACCGAGAATCTTAATCCAACCTCAAATCTTACAGCCCAAATTGACCACTCAGCATCATTTGTGACGTTTCCAAAATTATAATCGAATGATAATTGTTGAGTCAGGAAATTTTTATCGCTGATTTTGAGCATATTCTCAACCCCAAATGTCAATCCCATTCCAAATCCGGATATACTTGTCATCTCACCTCCGGAAATGTCTCTTTGCTGAGTTCGGACATCCCCTGCATTTATAAATACAGCATTGTCGGGCGATACGATTCTTTCCTTTTGTTCGAATGTCTTTGTCATCGGTATGTAAAATCTCAATGCTGCAAGAGTTCTCAAGGGTCCGTTAATCAATTTATCGAGTGCAATCCAACGGAATTCAGGTTGAAATTCGATATAAGAAAGCGAAGTCGTAATGAAATTTTCAGTGGTAATTGTAACGATTTGATTGGTGCTTAGGTCTCGAGAAGGGAATCTGTTCTCGACAGTCAATTCCCCGGAACGGTCTGTATATGCTACTCCTAATCCAACGAAGAAATCATTTCCGATGTATTTTTCCAAAAATAGGCCTCCAGACCAGCCGAGTCCGTTTCCGGTTTCGAATATTCCGCAATCAACGGCTCCTTCGAAACTCTGAAAATTTGCATTATAGCCGTTGTAAAGCAAACCACCTTTGGGATGGACGCCCAACAATTCTTCAGGGAACGGGTATTCAGCGGCTTGGGTAGCAAAAGATGATGAATTTATAAGTAAGATTATTGTAAAGAAAAATAAGCTTTGTTTCATATTCGGAAAGTCCGTCATTCTGATAAATTATAAAATTTAAATATACGAAAAATAAATAGTTTTCGCTTAAATTAAAGTGTTAAAAGCATATTAAGATTATCTCAACATTGGGTTATTTCTCATTTCATATTTCAAATCTTTTAACTGAGGAGTCCTGATGCCGACTTTTAGGTAAAAACCTGAATTTCTTCCAATCGGAGTCCAATTGAAAATCAATTCCCAGCAATGCAAGTCCTTGACAAGATTCATCTGAGGGATATTGAACTCTTTATTGATGAAATCATAGCCGCCTGAAGTGTTTAAAGACCAAGTCTCGGTGAGGCTTGCCGTTGCACCAAAAGTCAAGCTTATTGATTCCGACCGTGAATCGGGATTGATTGAAGGGCGGGAATAACTATAACTCAATCTAAAGTTCATACTCCAAGGAACACTTAGCGGTGTGTATCCCGGGCTTCTATCGCCAAATATATCAGGTTCTAAATACTGGTAATCATGCCTTTGTTGGAATCGCTGCCCAAATTCTACATCTTCTATTTGAGTTGTATCAGAATCAGGAGAGCCAAATCCCGACCCAACGACTATACCTTTGGACGAGAAACTTGTCGAAAGGCTCAAAGATAGATTTGTAAGTCTGCCCAAACCTTTGCCTTCGCTAATCAAAAAATTCTTTGTCGGTGCATAACGTCGGCTAACATTTCCTGTTATCGTATCCTGCACTAATTGAATTTCTTCATCATATACAGTAAAACGAGCATTCCCCGAGAACTCAACAAAATTCAATGCAGGAGACCTGAATTGAAGTCCAATATCACTCAGTTTATTATCGGTAAAATTCCACGATGTTGATGTATTCAGCCTCAATAATTCTAAATTTTTGTCAGGTAATGTGTCGCCTTGTTTGACTTTGATTTCAAAGCTATGCAAATCGCTATAGTTTATCATACTCGAAAAATTTCTCGAAGCAATTCCGCCACCATCAATTTCAAACCGCGAATACACAATTTCTCGCTGGCTCCGCTCATCATAATATTTACCGAAAAAAGGGCTATCACCCGAAGATTGGTCAGGTGTGATTCGCCAGCTAAATGTTGGATTGTACGTATGACGTAATGCTTTGAAACCTAACATTGTAGGTTTGATAAATCCCAGAAAAGGTCTTTGGTCATCCATCATACCGTATATTTTCGTCGTTGTGGAGAGGCTAAATCCATAGGTGTACTCGGTAAAAAAACCGTCTGTAGTATCGGCTGTGACTGTCGAATCCGATGGATTATAAGTTTTATCAACCTTCCTGAAATAGTTATTCATTGAAAATGAAACTGCCGGACTAACAGTAAAGAAGCCTAATTTCGGCGATATACTTATTCCCGGGCGATGCTCAATTCTATAACGATTGTCAAAAATAAACGAGTCAGTAGTATCATTGAAAGCAGTGTCAATGACAGTGGTTGCTCTTTTGTTTGTTGAATAATTAGCGTTGAAAGAGTAGTTGACCTGCACATCTTGAACCCAACGCGGGGCAGTTTTGATGGAATTCAAAAATTTATATGATGGAAAATTTAGCCTTAGATTTGAATTTTGGTTATATTCATCGGTTATGATATTTTGGTCACGTCCGAAAGATAATGATAATGAAGCTCTATTATCGAATTGTTTGGTATATGAAGCATTAGAAGTAATTGATTGCTTGATAAAATCATAATTGTTAATGAGCGTGTTTTTGTTGAAATTTTGCGATGAAAAATCAAGATTGACTACCAAATTATCTTGTGGAGTTATGGTGTGATTGTGATTGAGAATAAATTTCCAATTCGTTTGATATTCTTCTTCCACATTGAAACGAGTTCTGCCATACTCCACATTTAAATTGCCCGTAAAGTAGTCCCGCAAAGCCCAGCGAGTAGAATTCTTGAGCATGTATCCGCCCTTTGAATAAATATCAGTAGTGATTTGTGAGTCCCAATAGTCTGAAGCAGCCCAATAGAAGCCAAGATTTTGAAATACGACGCCACGACTTTTTGAAAAGAAGAATGAAGGAACTATCAATCCGCTTTGTCTGCCGCCCTTACTCGGGAAAAACAGTCCGAATGGTATCATCAATACGGGCAAATCTTCGATATAAAGCACCAATGGGTCTAAGAAAACTCTATCTTCGGTAATAATTTTCATATGTTGCGAAGCAAAATGAAAATGCGGTTCAGGATTATCACAAGTAGTGTAATAACCTCCTTCAACGAAAAGTTGGTCATCGGAAACTCGTTTTATCTTAGTGCCGTAATAAAATCCTTCGTTGATTTGAGTCTCGCCAACATTGATTACGCCTTGGCTTGTCCGGAAATTGAATTTGATATTTTCGCCATAAAATGTTTCTCCGTCATCATCAAATTTTGGGTAGCCCTTCAATCTACCGGTGCTATCAATAGTGCCTTTAGCCCTGAGAAGCGATTCTTTGAATTCGAGTTCAATTTCGTCTGATTCCAAAGTTTGGGTTTTATATTTTATCTTAGCTTCAGTTTTCAATCTCATAATTTGAGTTTTGACGTTAAAGGAGATGCTATCTTCAGATTTGTAATAAACTGTAGTATCCAAACCTGAACTTTTTGCTTTATTCATGGCTTGAGCTCTCAGATATTCATATTGGATAGAATCCACTCGATTCTGTGGATTCAAGGTATCATCAATTGCAATAGATATTTGACTATCATTGATTATTAAGGTATCCTGTGCATTCAGAGTACCATTACCAATCAGTATCAAAAATATCATTATTGCAAATGATTTAATCATTCAATGGTGTCCAAATCGATTACAGTCATGCTACTACTGTATGTGAACATTTTCGGTTTGACTCCGGGATTTATCGTAAATTTATCAATCTTTAAGTTCAAATTTGCTTTTGCCGCAGGAAATGACCAATCTATCGTTTTCGCTAAACTGTAATTATCGATTAGTTCAAAATTGGACATATCGGCATTCATTGAAAGTATATTTCCGGTTTCTTTCCGTTGGAATTTTGAAATTCCGCTATTGTTCACAAAAAGAAAATCAGCGAATTCGCCTGATGGAGCTATGTATTTATATAAATTACCCGCTTCGGTTGATTCTGAAATCGCGTATTCAGATTGGGGATAGGGCAGAGAATTTCTCAATAATGCAATGAGTTCTTTGATTGAAATCATAATCCGAAATGCTCGTTTGAAATTTTCAGGTGATGATTTACCTTTATAAATCCGATTTTCAAATGAGTTGAGGAATGTGAAATTATTCTCATCGGCAAATAATTTGCCCAAAGACACACCAAATGGTCCAATGACTTCCATTTCAAGCGAATCATTATGACCAATCACCATTTTGAAAGCAAAATTGTAACTTGTAGATTCTAATGCTGCATCCATTTTTCCGGTTACAATCATGACGTTCAAATCTGATTTTGCTAATTTATCAAGCTCTAAAGCGGTTCCTGAGCTTTTGTCTTTCACGCTTGAACATGAAAAGATAAGCATTAAAAGCATTATGTATATTATCTTTTTCATTAATTGCATTTCCCCATTTGGATAAACATCAAAAATACTAAATATATGATAATTTATGACGTCTTTAACACGTATTAGTTATGACGATTTCAATCAATATATAAGGCTTCAAATGCTCTATGTTACAAAAAAGATTAAATTTTCTGCTGCGCACAGATTATTCAATCCGACATTTACAGATGCGAAAAATGAAGAAATATTTGATAAGTGCAATAACATCATGGGACATGGTCACAATTATACATTAGAAGTAACTGTAGCCGGAACCCCTGACCCAAGCACAGGCTACGTAATTGACCTTAAGAAATTGAAACAAATTCTTAAAGATGAAATCTTCGAATACGTTGACCACAAGCACCTCAATCATGATGTACCTTTTTTGAAGGGAGTAATACCAAGCGCTGAAAATATTGCTGTGGTTTTTTGGAATATACTTTCGCCAAAAATCACTTCAGGAAGGCTTTTTAAAATTCGATTGTTTGAATCTGACAGCAGCTGGGTTGAATACTTCGGAGACCCGATTGAAATACCTATTTACGACTTAAAATAAAACAAAATGGAAATAAATCAAACTACAGATGCCTTTGACTCTAATGGTAATAAACCTCAGACTGAAGCTGAACTCAAGCAAATGATAAGTCAGCTTGAAAAAAAATTCGCGGAAGTTTTTGAAATCTTGAAAATTTCATCGGATGACCCAAATTCTACAAATACTCCCAAAAGACTCGCCAAAATGTATGTCAACGAGTTGTTTGAAGGCAGATACACTGAAGCGCCGCAATTGACTGTATTCCCTAACCGAAACCATGTCAATAATTTGATTATTAGTAAGGGGATAGAAGTGATGTCGGTTTGTTCGCATCATTGGCAAACAATTTCAGGCAATTGTGCAATTGGATATATTCCCGGAAAATTTATAATAGGGCTGTCGAAACTTACCAGAATTGTAAATTGGTTCTCCAGGCGTGGTCAAATTCAGGAAGAAATGGGAGAACAAATTGCTGATTATTTAGAAGATTTGCTCAAACCCAAGGCACTCGGGGTTGTGATAAATGCCAAGCATTACTGCATGATAGCACGTGGCGTCAGCTCTTCTGAAGAAAACTCTTTTATGACGACTTCAGTGCTTAGAGGCTATTTGCTTGATGATTTGAATTTAAGAAATGAATTCCTCAAACTCATTGAAAATAAATAATATTAGCATGTTTAGTTAATCCATATTGTTAAATGTTTGATAGTAATTAGACTTCGGAAGTCTGGGTTAACAAATAATATGGACAATCAGACTTCCGAAGTCTTTGCAAACTCATTGGAAATAAATAATATTAGCATGTTTAGTTAATCCATGTTGATAGATGTTTGATACTAATTAGACTTCAGAAGTCTTTGGGTTAACAAATAATTTGGAAAATTAGACTTCAGAAGTCTTTGTGATTAGAATACAAAATTATGAGTTTAAAAATGTCATGATTATAGCCGGGATTGATGAAGTAGGGAGAGGTCCTTTAGCAGGACCTGTTGTTGTTGCGTGCGTAATATTGCCGGATGATTATGATAATTCCCAAATTACAGATTCTAAAAAAATTTCACATTCTCGTCGACTTCAACTTACTAAAGAAATTCAAGATATCGCTATTGATTTTTCAATTGCCGAGTTGGATAATATTGTTGTTGATGAAATAAACATACTTAAAGCAACCCATAAAGCTATGGTCATGGCTGTTGAAATGCTTAAAATCAAACCAGATTATATTTATATTGATGGAAACAGCATTCCAAAAACTTTGCCCTACAAGGCTGAAGCTGTCGTGAAAGGGGATACTTTCATTTCGCAAATCTCAGCGGCGTCAATTATGGCAAAAGTTCATCGGGACAATTGGATGACTGATGTTGCTCACGAATTATATCCTCAGTATAACTTTGCAAAACACAAAGGCTACGCTACTCGAGAGCATTTTGACGCTATAGCCAAGTATGGAATTTGTCCTTTGCATCGAATGACATTTCTAAAAAAATTCTTCACCAAACAAATCTCTTTATTTTGACTCCGAAATTACGTAATTTTACAAATATTTTTATGACGAGGAGAAAATGTTTTATAAAATTTTACCTATTTTGCTTTTAGCTTCAGTTTTGTTCTCCTGTTCGGAAACGAAAGAAGAAAAAATTAAAATCGCTGTCGGATTAATCAATTCAAAATCATACGAGAGCGCCCTTGCCAAGCTTGCGGACATCATATCGAAAGATTCAAGTTACGCAGAAGCACATTATTATAGCGGTGTTGCATGTGAAGGTCTTGAAGACTATGACAAGGCAATTGAATGTTATACGAAAACAATTGAAATTAAACCTAATTATGTCAGGGCTTTTCACAGTAGGGCACAATTGAATTCCAAAATCGGGAATTTCAAAGATGTAGTCAAAGATTACACGATACTGTTATCAATTTACAATGATGACACAGATGCAATATTTGAGCGGGGCAGGGCATACTACGAAATGAACGATTTAGAATCTGCTTGCAAAGATTGGAGAACTGCTTCAGAAATGGGCAACATGGAAGCAACTCGTTTTTATGATAAGATTTGCACTAAACAAAGCGAATCAGAGCCATTTTGATATAATTATGTTAAATTTGTAAACTTATTATGTACAAGAACCGGAAAATTGATGAATATATTATTCAATGACATCAGAGTAATATCACCGAGTCAAAAACTTGATACTCGGCTTAATATCTTAGTAAAAGATGGATTCATAGCGGAAATGACAAGTTCTGCGATAAATGCAGATTCACAAACACAAATTGTTGATTCGAAAGATTTTGTAGCCTCACCGGGATTATTTGATATGCACGTGCATTTCAGACAACCCGGACAAGAGCATAAAGAAACAATCCAAACAGGAACAGATTCGGCAGCTAATGGTGGTTTTACTGGCGTAGTTTGTATGCCCAATACTGAACCGACAATTGACGACGTTACTGTTGTAGAGTATATCAAAAGCAAGTCCAAAGGCTTACTTACGGATGTTTATATATCGGCAGCAATCACGAAAGAACGCAAAGGCGACCATATTACACCGATGATTGAATTAAGCGATTCTGGTGTCGTACTTTTTACCGATGATGGTTCCGCCGTAAGCCGTGCTGATGTGATGAAACTTGCTTTTGAATATGCTGCACCTTTTGATTATCTCTTGTCTCAGCATTGCGAAGAGCACTCTTTGACAAAGAATTTTGCAATGAATGATGGTGCTTTGGCTTACAGACTTGGATTGAAAGGATACCCGAGTATAGCTGAAGAAATGATAGTGGCTCGGGATTTAATGATTGCAAGTTATACAGGCAACCGCCGTTATCATCCTCAGCATATCAGTACTGCCGGAACTGTGCAATTAATCAGAAAAGCTAAAGCTGACGGACAAAGAGTAACATCTGAAGCCGCTCCACACCATTTTGTCCTTACAGATGAGTATCTGACCACTTATGATTCAAATTATAAAATGAATCCGCCATTGAGAACCAAATCAGATGTGGAAGCTATTATCGAAGGATTGAAAGATGGAACGATTGATTGTATTGCTACTGACCATGCGCCGCATAGTTTGCATGAAAAGCATGTAGAATTGGAAAATTCTCCAAACGGTATTATTGGCTTAGAGACTTCATTGGGGCTCTCGCTGACGTATCTTTATCATGCAGGACATCTAACTTTGAATCAAATTATCGAAAAAATGTCTGTTAATCCACGAAAGATTTTGAATTTGGAATCTATTGAATTCAATGTAGGTGAAAGAGCAAATCTTACGATTTTCGATCCCGAAATAGAATGGACTGTAAATAAAAAACTATTTAAATCGAAGTCTCCAAATACACCATTTGATAAATTAGTTTTGAAAGGCAAACCAATCTTTTCGATAAACAACAACCAATGTATTGAATGTAACCTTTAATTGCCATGAGTAAATCAAACAAAGAGAATCCGGACAACAAACTTGTGAAATCAAATCCGGAAGATAATATTCTGAAAAACATGATGAATAAAGATATGTTGAGAAGGATTCAAAATAAAATTGAAACTAATGACAGGAACTTTCTGAAGGTTTTTAAGACGATTTTGAAAAATCAAGATTAATATTTATGCAATATAATCAACATTATGTAAACTAAAGTTTTTAAAGTTTCTACCCTATTCAGTTTAATATTTGTGTTTATGACTTATTTTGAATATTTTTGTATCTGATAGTATTGTTAACTAAAATTGAGTATAAAATTATGACAACGCAAAATAAAATGCTTTTTGCAATCGGGCTAATATTAGTAATGGCTTTATCGAGACTTTTTCCCGTTTTCCCAAATTTTCAGCCGGTAACAGCGCTAGCATTATTTGCCGGAGCAATTTTTGCTTCTAACAGAAAATTTGCTATCTTAATCCCTATTTCGGTAATGTTTTTGAGCGATGTACTTTTACATTTCTTTAGCGAAAGTTTGTTGGGTTATTATGCAGGATTTCATTACAGCACATTGATAGTTTACTTTGCAATTGTAGTAATTGCTTTCATGGGAATGGTTGGAATAAAGACTATTAACTTCAAAAATGTAACACTTACATCCTTGGCAAGTGCTCTGATTTTCTTTTTGCTGACAAATATGGGTTCTTGGCTTTTCGGTTTGGATATTACAAACACTCCTTACGAGAAGTCCTTAGCCGGATTTTTGTATTGTTTTGCTGAAGCACTTCCATTTTTCAGATATACTTTAGCTTCGACCCTACTCTATTCGGGCATCATGTTTGGAGTTTGGATAGCTGCTGAAAAGTATGTCTTCTCAACAAAAGCAGAATTAGCAAAAAAGTAAAAAGCAAAAGCTATAAAAAAAGGGCTGAATCGTAACTTACGAGTCAGCCCATTTTTTTTTTGCAGGAAAGTTTAACCTTTGCCCTTTAATAACTTGCCTGAAAATGCAGAAATAGCTTTTGAAAAAGCGTTTATCACGCCACCTGTGTAATTTAATGTCGGCGAAATAGAATTAACAAATTGTCCAACAACTTTTTCAATTGGTTCGAGAATACTGATAAATTTATCAGTACGTCTCTCGATGTTATCGACAGATTTTGTTATCTGTTCGCTCATATCATTTATACTTCCAAGCGAAACTGTTATATGCTCTTTAAGTTCGGTAAAATCGTCTAAAGTACGTTCTAATCTAAATTTCATGCTATGTAAATCATCAAATAAAACGATTGCTTTAGCGCATATCACCAACATCATCTCTTGATATCCAAGGTAAGTGACATATTCCCAAAGAGTTTCCCTGATTTAACTACAACAACAATTCCGACCCAAGACAAAATTATGAATGAAACAATTGCTAACAAACCTGTGATTCTAAGCGCGTCATCCATGATAATCCCACTTATTATTTGTTATCGATTGATTTCATTTCAGTTTTGAAGGCATCCGTACCGGCTTTAGCCGCATCTCGAATATTTTCAATCCTGTCCTGAATATGTTCTTTCGCATTAGACGCTTTCATACGTGCATCTTTCAGTACACTTTCTGCATCGTGCAAAATATCTTCTGCTTTGTGTCGAGCGCTTTCCATGATATCTTGTGCTTTGTTTTTGCCTTCGTTGATACCATCTTCGATTTTACCTTCCATAGTCTTGAAATAATCAGCTGTTTTCGAGTAGAAATCTACCGATTGGTCAGCGATATCCTTCCTAAGTTCTTCGCCTGATTTTGGTGCTAACAATAGAGCAGCGATTGCTCCCGATAAGCCACCGACAACTGCGCCGATTATAAATCCGCGTGTGAAATTTCCAGAATCATTGTTACCTGACATAAATCCTCCTACCAATTTTCTGTTAATGAAATAGTTTTATTTTGTGATTTTAAAATAGCTTCTACAAATTCTCTGACTGCACCATTTCCACCATTGGACGAGCAAATGTAATCAGCAATTTGTTGAATTGATTTAGTTGCATCTGCCGGACAAGCCGAGACTCCTACAATATTCATTACATGCTCGTCATTAATATCATCGCCAATGAAAGCGATTTCATTCAATTCTAGATTCAATTTTTTTGATAATTCTAAAAGTGATTCGGTTTTATTCCGACTTCCAAGTACAACATGTTCAATACGTAATTTGATAGCTCTTTGTTCCGAAATTTGCGAATATTCGCTTGTTATGATTGCACTCTCAATATCATTTTTTCGTAGTAATGTTATTCCCATTCCGTCTCGTGTTGAAAATTTCTTGAGTTCTTCCCCACTTTTGGAATAATACATTGTACCATCTGTCAGTGTTCCGTCAACATCCATCACTAATAGCTTTATTTTGTTCAGCTTGTGATTTAGTTCGTCAGTAACTTTTATGTCACTCATATTCTTAAAAAACATATTTTTGAATTTAACGAGATACCTTATTATTAAAGTATATGTCACACAATTATTGGATATGCAATTGAAGAACACTTATAAAGTAGTAGTATTTGAGTTCCCCGAAGAACTTCATGATTTGGCTTTAGGCTTGATTTGCGAGATGGATTTTGTGGGTGTTGAACACATCCATGATATTTTCAAAATTACTTTTCATTCACATAAATTCGATGAGGAAGTCTTAGCTAATTTGTTTGAAATTATCAAGGGAGTCTATCCAAAGGCAAAATTTGTTGAAACAATCGAAATCGAAGAAAAAAATTGGAATGAAGATTGGGAGAACTCGATTGAGCCTGTTTGGATTGATGATAATTGCGTTATTACGCCCGAATGGAAAGCAAATGAAGTTGAGGCAGACATGAAAATTATTATTAATCCGCAGATGTCATTCGGTACGGGTCATCATTCTACTACTAAGATGATGTCCCAATTAGCATTAAAATATGTCCAAGCTGATAGTTTTTGGATAGATGCAGGTTCAGGCACCGGATTATTAGCTATTTTAGCCTCTAAACTTGGCGCTAAGGAAGTTTTTGCATTCGATAATGACGAATGGTCAACGTTGAATATAAATGAAAACATCGTCTTGAATGGTGTGTCTAACATCAAAGTGGAAAATGCAGATGTTTACAAAGTTGATTTGCCAGAATCAGACGGGATTTTTGCAAATTTGTTCCTTCATTTAGTTATAGATTCATTCAGCAAAATGTATGATTCGCTAAAGCAAAGGAAAGGAATTTTGCTTGTATCGGGGATATTGAAATATGACGAAGAAACCGTTGTCAAAAGTGCTCTAAAAGCCGGTTTCAAGCTGAATGAAACAATGTATGACGATGAATGGGTTGCTTTTCAATTTATAGCGGAATAAGTATGAGATTAGCTTCGATTGATATTGGTACAAACACAATTTTGATGCTTGTTGCTCAAATATCACTAAATAATGAGATTAAAATTCTTCACGAGGAGTATGCAATCGCCAGACTTGGTGAAGATACCGACAAAACAGGGTTGATAAACGAACAAGCTATCCTGAGAGCCGAGAAAATTCTTCAAAAATGTGTCAACGTTTGCAAAAAGTTCGATGTACAGAGCATAATTACCGTTGCAACGAGCGCTATGCGAGACGCTAAGAATAGTGCTCAAGTCAAAATGTCTTTCGAATCCATACTCCAACACCCGGTGTTCATTATTGATGGCAAAAAGGAAGCGACTTTGAGTTTTATTGGTACAGTTAATTCCCCGAAAACATCGCTGGTGATTGACATTGGTGGTGGCAGTACAGAAATTATCATCGGCAAAGACAAACAAATTTTGTTTAAACAAAGTCTTGATATAGGTGCAGTCAGGATTTTCGAAAGATTTTTCAATATGAACCACCCTCCTACTCAATCGCAAATTGATGAAACAGTCCGCTATATTCGCTCTTTGCTGGATGATGTAAAAGCGGAAATTCCAAAATATGATCAAATCTATGCTGTGGCAGGCACTGCAACTACACTCGCTGCTACCGCTTGCAGAGTACATGATTATAAAGTGAGAGAAATTGACAACTACAATTTGACAATTGAAAAGCTCAATGAGCTTTTTAATTTGTACTATGGCTCAACAGTCGAAGAAATCGCTACCAAACATCTCGTTAGCCCGGGCAGGGCTAACCTGATACTCGCAGGCACATTGATTTTGCGAACAATTTTTGAAGAATTCAAAATCGCGGAATGTGTCGTAAGTGCCAAAGGATTGAGATACGGAGTTATCCAAGGACACTTGCTTGGAATGCTTTAAAAAATTGAATTTTTGTATTAACTAAAATATAAGTTATTTTTGTAAGCTTAATAAAACATTTTTGAAATTCTATTTGGAGTCTAAACATGCGTATTACAATTAAATTGCTTACAATCATTGCAATTGCTTTTGTAATTTTTACCGGATGCGAACAAAAAGCAAAAAAATCACCGCTTTTGAACGAATCTATTACTAAAGATAATTTGGTCCAAATTATCACTAAAGCGGGAAAAGACCCACTTCTCACTGCTGATGAAATGAGATATCTATCAACCGGGATGACCACCTTATTATCAAAAAGCGTAGATTCGCTCGTAGGGAAAACTCTCGCCCAAGTTATTGAATTCGAGATTGAAAACGAGAGAAATCAGATGTCTGCAAATTTGGCAAACGTTGCTACTCGTTCCGAATTAGTGCTCAACCATAAATTCCTTTTGGTTGGATTAGCTCCACAAGCAGATTCGGTTAACAACAGAGAGTTGAATTCGATTGTATTTGAATTTACAAACCGTTCGGACAAAGACATCGTCGATTTCAAGGGTGCTTTGCAAATTTACACTCAAAATCGCCAACTCGTCAAAAACTTCATAATGGGCAAAATCCCTGTGGTATTGAGCAATCAGCCAATCAAAGCCGGCGAAACAAGACGCATCGTTTATCCATTTGTTCATGACCCCAATAATAATAATGACATGACATTGCGCACACAATGGGACCAAATGAGAAGAATCTGGGTTCCAACGGAAATCAACTTTGCTGATGGCACAAAAATCAGTGTAGCAAACACATTATCCGAAAATGTTAACGCACAACCCAATCAATAATCTTGCTTAGAAATTTTATAATAAAAGACTGACTTTCAAAGAGTCAGTCTTTTTTTTATGTCTGAACTATGATTTTTGTGATTATTGTCTGAACTATGATTCATAAGATTTGTGTGATTGATATGATGAATATGAATTCAATATTGAAAATCACACAAATCATCTTAATCAAACAAATCATAGTTCAGAAATTTGGAGTTAGACTTCGGAAGTCTTTATAATTAACTTCAAGAAGCTTATTACATTCATATACTTTAGAAAATTAGACTTCCGAAGTCTTCATCTGTCACATCTTCACAAACATCTGCGTCCTGCTACCAATACGCAGATAATACACGCCTGATGGTAAATGTTCTACATTCATCCGATGACTTGGAGTCATCGGATGAATTGATTCCTTAAGAACACATTCACCCAAAGTATTGAAAATTTGAACACCGGAAACTTCCGAAGGTTCGAAACCTTCGGAAGGTTTCGTAATTGTAATATATTCGCTTGCGGGATTGGGGAAAATACTCATATCATTTGTACCTATTACATTTTCCTCTATAGATGTTGGGTCAGTAAACATCCAGATATCACCAATAAAATAAACATTTGCAAGTATTTTGTTTAAATTCCCATTAGGAAAAGCCAATTTTGTAAAATGGTCACTTTGTTCAATTGGAAAAGATTTATCTAAATCCCAATATTGACCGCCATCACTTGTACGCCATATCTTTCCACCTTCACCATAAGCCAAACCTTCTGAACTATTTGCAAAATATATATCACCCGTCAATGGAAAATGAGGTTCTAAAACTGTATCCAATTGAGTCACCCAGTCTAATCCCGAATTTGTAGTATGGAGAATAACATCGACATATTGAAATTGATTTGGTACAATCTGACGTCTCCCAGAACACCAACCCTCGTAATTATTTATAAAATTAACACCATGCATACCGTTAATATTCAATATTGGATTACTTTTTGTCCAAGTATTCCCTTTATCCAATGAAAAAAATCCTCCTGCATAAATAAAATCATCTCTCATAAATGCTGATTGGAAATATATAGCACCGGAATAATTAAGATTACTTGTAATATTTTCCCAAGTGACCCCACCATCTGTTGTTAAAAAAATAAAATTGTTTGTAAGCGCAATTCCTGATAATGAGTCTGCGAATCTAATAATTTTTATATCTTGAATTGTATTTAAACTGAGTGAATCCCATGAATCACCACCATCTCTTGATATTGTAATTTGACCTTCAATATGACCAATTACGGCAAAATCCGGAGTGACATAGTCTAAGCAACGTGCTCCTTTATATTTTGTGCCAATTACTTCTACTACTTGTCCTTTATCGTTGTATACAACTTTTTGTGTATCAGCAGTTTGAATGAACCAATTATAACCTCCGTCGGTTGTTCGAGCATTTACCATGCCACTACCTTTGTTTCCTACTGATATGCAATTTAAATTATCGGCACTGTCTCGTCCTAAAAAAAAAGCTGCCCAATTGGACAGCTTCTTAAATTTTCTGTATTTCTTAGCTCAGAGCCGTTTCTACAATTTCGTGTTGTTCGGCTAAGTGAATTTGGTGAATTCCTGTAGCGGTTGCAGCGCTGGCTTTTCTGCCAATGTACTTGACTTTTGCAGATGACAGCGAATCGCTTTCGATAAAAATCTGATGCAGATAGTTCCAAGCACCCATGTTTTTGGGTTCTTCTTGCACCCAACAAATGTCTTTGGCATTTTTGAATGAGGCAATGATTTCATTGAATAATACTTGATGGAATGGATAGAGTTGCTCAATCCGAACTATCGCAATATCGCTGATATTTCGTTTACGTCTTTCAGTTTCAATGTCAAAATAAATTTTACCTGTACAAAGCAAAACTTTTCGGACTTGACTTTTTTCAATTAAGTTGTCGTCAATGATATGAACAAATTTGCCTTTTGTCAGGTCGTCCATTGATGCTACTTTTAGTGGATGTCTTAGCATGCCCTTTGGTGTCATCAATATCATCGGCATTTTGTATGGTGTCAATGTTTGGCGACGTAAAGCGTGGAAATAGTTTGAAGGAGTGGTGAAATTCCCCACTATCAAATTATATTCAGCACATAGCTGCAGATAGCGCTCCAATCTGGCGCTCGAATGTTCTGAGCCTTGTCCGTCATAGCCATGAGGCAACAACATGACCAAATTCGAGGTTTGCCCCCATTTTACTTCACCACATGCCATATATTGGTCAACAATGGTTTGCGCATTATTTGCAAAATCACCAAATTGTGCTTCCCATAATGTTAACCCATTCGCAGAAATAACACTGTAACCGTATTCAAATCCTAAGACAGCTACTTCCGATAAAGGACTATCGAATATTCGTAGAACACTTTGTTGCTTTCTTATGTGATTAAGCGATACGTAATCAATTTCGGTAATCATATCAGTCAACACAGCGTGACGTTGGCTGAAAGTGCCGCGTCTTGAATCTTGCCCCGAAAATCTGACCTCTTTCCCTTCGAGGAGCAGCGAACCAAATGCCAGTAACTCAGCCATTGCCCAATCTATTTGCGGCTTATCGGCATTGACCATATCGGCACGTTTTTGCAATAAAGTAGCCAACTTTGGATTAATTTTAAATCCTTCGGGGACATTTGTCAAAGCATGAGTTATTTCATTTATAATTTCCTCAGATACTTTGCTGTCAAAATCATCGAAAATCGTTTCTTGTTTATTCAATAACTGTAGAGAACTACTGAGAGCAATGTCCTTGCGGTTTGCATAAGCTGAATCGAGTTTTTCTTTCAATTGGTCGTAGTACTCGTTGATTTGCTCACGTGAGACAACATTTTCATGTATAAGTTGTTGCTCATAAAGTTTGGCAACATTCTGCATAGATTTGATTTTTTTGTAGAGCAAAGGTTGTGTGTAGCTTGGCTCGTCGGCTTCGTTGTGTCCGTATTTTCTGTAGCATAAAATATCAATAATCACATCAGAACGGAATTTACTCCTGTATTCAAAGGCGAATTTTGCAGCTGAACTTACTGCTTCGGGGTCATTGCCATTAACATGAATTATTGGAGTTTGAATCATTTTAGCAATATCGGTTGCATAAATACTCGACCTTGCTGAATCTATCGTTGTTGTGAATCCAATTTGATTATTGATAATCACATGAATTGTACCACCGGTTTTGTAACCATCTAATTCGGACATATTCAAAGTCTCGGCTACAATTCCTTGTCCGGCAAAAGCGGCGTCTCCATGAACGAGCACAGGCAATACTTTGGAGTATGACCTGTCCCCTATTTCATTTTCGAGTGCGCGAGCCATGCCTTCAATGACCGGGTCAACTAATTCGAGATGCGATGGATTCGGAGATAGAATGACTTTGATTGATTTGTTATTTTCGCTTGTATAAGTTCCTTTAGAACCCAAATGATATTTGACATCGCCCGAACCTTGGTAAGATTTAGGGTCAATAATTCCTTCAAATTCATTAAAAATTTTGTTGTATTTTTTGCCGATATTATTTACAAGCACGTTGAGTCTGCCCCGATGTGCCATACCCAACACAACTGTGCTTAATTCTGCTTCTGCGGCGGCTTCGAAAATTTTATCAAGCATAACTATAACAGCTTCGCCGCCTTCGATTGAAAATCTCTTGCTACCTACAAACTTTGTATGTAAATAATTTTCGAAAACTTCAGCATCAATCAATTTATGCATTATACCGATTTTCTCGTCTTGGGAGTATTCGATTGTATTGCGTGTAGTTTCCAATCTTCGCTTTATCCAATCTTTCTTTTCGGGACTTTGGATGTGCATAAATTCAATTCCTGTCGAGCCACAATAAGTCTCTCGCAAAATTTCGATTATATCACGGAGCGGTAAATTATTTTCGTCCCAATTGTCGTCTGCATGGAAAACCCTATCAAGGTCCCAAATAGTGAATCCATAATATGCGGGGTCTAACTCGGGATAGTAATATGTTTGAAGCCCCAATGGATTGACGGAAGCAAGCAAATGCCCACGAACTCGGTAAGCATTCAACATCTGAATTACGTGAGCACCCTTTTCAACTTCATTTTCGACATTGAAAAAGCTGAATTTTCCGTTAGAACTGTCTTTTGCCCATTTAATCGGCTCAAATGGAATTTTCAGACTATAGAACATCTGGTCATAGAACTGCTCTTCACCAAGGAATAATTTGTTGATTTGAGCCAAAAATTCCGCAGATTCTGCACCTTGAATTATCCTATGGTCATAAGTATTAGTGATATTGACAACTTTGGAAACCGCAAGAGTAGTCAGCACTTCCGGGCGAACAGCTTGTAATTCTGTCGGGTAATCAATTGACCCGGTGGAAACAATCACACCCTGCCCTTTGAATAATCTCGGTTGCGATGATGTTGTCCCAATCATACCCGGATTAGTCAAAGTGAAAGTGGTATCCACAAAATCGTTGTATTCCAATTTGTTAGCTCGCGCCCTTTCAATCAAGTTATTAAATTCTTCGATATAATCATCAAACTTCATATCTTGAACGTTTTTGATATTTGGGATAACAAGCAATCTTACACCATCTTTTGCAATGACATCAATTGCCAAACCAACATTAATGGCACTTCGTTTTACGCGGTAAGGCTTTCCGTCAATTACCTCGAAAGTATCATTTAGATTTGGGAATTTCATTAAGGCTTTGATGGTTGCCCAAGCCAATAAATGCGTAAAGGAAACCCTATCACGCTTTAGTTTGACTAAGTAACGATTTATAATTCTTCTATTTTCGTCTAATGCTTTGACAGGAATGGTTCTCGTTGATGAAGCTGTGGGAACTTCCAAGCTTTCCAACATTTGATAAGCATTGCTTTGCTCCATCTCATTCAGCGGAGTAAGTTCGCCGCCGGATTTATTGAAACCACCATTCTTTTTAAAACCGGAATTGCCGTGATTCCAAGCAGAAGTTTTTATATCAACATTTTCTCGACTACTCGAAGGAATTGGTCTATTGCCTTCATCAATCACATAAATTGATTTCCCGTGAATACTCTGGAAATACTCTTTCCATTCCTTGCTGACAGAATCAGGGTCTTTTAAAAAACTAAAATACAATTCATCTTCAAAAGCAGAGTTAAGATTTATCATCTCAAAAGATGCCAAAAATGTAACAAATATAAAAAATAGAAACGATGTATTCAATACTTAATTTTGAGTAAATATGCGACTTTTGAAATAATAGTGGAAAATTTATTTATGACATAAAAGATTCACATATTCGATTAATTTAGTCGCATTAAGTTTGAAAAATGTGTCAATAATCACTTGTTTAGACCACAACTCAAAAAAAAAGCTGTCCAATAATTTAGACAGCTGCCAAAATTCAAAATCAAAAATTGTTTATTTAGTCATTTTCTTCCATGCTATTGAAAATGTCGAGAACTTCTTTGGATGAACGACAATCTAACAGTTGGTATCTAAAGCTATCGTTATTCATGAGCCTCGAAATTTTGCTCAAAACCCGAAGATGAAAGCCTACGTTCGCTTCCTGACCTAAGAGCAGAAACACTATTCTTATGGGTTCGCCATCGAGTGAATCGTAGTCAAGCGGTTCTTTCAAAATTGCCAAAGACCCGACTGGCTCGCTAACATTGTGAGTTTTAGCATGTGGCAAAGCGATTGATTTCCCGACACCTGTTGACATGATTTTTTCACGCTCATTAACAGCTTTCAAAACGGCGTTGACATCGTTTACTTTGCCGCTGTATGAAGCAAATTCGACCATTTTAGCAAGCAAATCAGCCTTGCTGTCAACTTCCAAGTCTAATACGATAGATTTAATATTTATAATTTCGTTGATTTTCATTTTATTTACCTGAGATTTTCACCTTTAGGATTTCCATTTATTAATCAAACTCGCATATTTTTCAGCGATTCTTCTAGCTTTTAATTCAGTATCGCCTTCACCATATACGATGAAAGCAGCTTTTTCTTTATCCGGCATAAGCAAAACTGATTCTCCGTTTTCATAGATTTTTACTCCATCAACCAATTCACGTTTATACTTATCCGAGAATTCCATTGCATTTCTCATAACAGTTCCCTTAAATTCCCAAGGAACAGACACATTGATTCCACATTGGAACCTTCTCGGCAATACTTCATCAAGCTGAGATGTTGTCAAATCAGTTATGGCAAGCATTTCGAGCATTTTACCCACTGTGTACATACCATCAGACGCAAAAAGAAAATCTCTGAATATAAATCCGCCATAAATTCCGCCAACAAACAGCACTTTATCGTCTAAGGTCGCTTCCATCATTGCTGAGTGCGAATTTTTAATACGTATAACTTCGACATCATAATCTTTTGCAATCATTTCAATCTCTGATGGAGCAACAATTGAAACTGCTATCTTATACGGTTGACGTTGTTTGTTTGTTTCAAGAAATAGTTTCGTAAGTATTGTAAGCAATCTGATGTGTGTGTACCAAATGCCACGTTCATCAATCACAGAAATTTTTTCGGCACCACCCTGCATTCTAAATCCAAGTTGGTATCCCAATGAACTCATGATTCTACCGGTATTGTCTGTATCACCTTCAATTTCATTTGGGTCGGGATGAAAACGTGAGCCATCAATATAATTATTCAATGATAAAACTTCAGCACTTAATTTGCCCAGAATCCCGGGGAAAATCGAAGATGCCAAACCGAATGAATAATCCATTAGTAATTTGAATTTGCGGCTTTTGATTGCTTCAATATCCAAAGATGACAAGTACCTGCTGAAATAAATTTCATTTGTTCTTTCCGGGAAGTAAATCTCTCCAACATCACTTGCAGCTACTCTTTCAATGTCTTCGCCAAAGAAATATCTTTCAATCTTCTTAGTTGTGTCAATCGAAATGTCTCGACCGTCTTTATTGAATATTATAATGTCAGTAATGTCGGGATTTCGTGGTGAACGCCTGACATGGAATCCGCCTGCATATTTCCCAATCCGTAATTCCTGTCTATTTTGTGGAATCGAAATTTGTTGTAAATCATTAATATATACACCAACTGATAACAAGCCAGCAGTAATCGAACGTTTCATAATTCGAGATACGGAATCCGGTTCGCGACTTGCAAGTAATGTCGTACCTTTTCCAAAGGTACACCCGAGAGCAGAGCCAAGTTTAGCACCAAATTCGGGATTGATTTCAATATTTGAAAGCCCCGAAATACGTGCATCGGTAAACAATTCCCTTTGCCATTTCTCTTCTTGCACAAGTGAACGTGATAATTGCGAACCTGATTCAACGATTTTGTTGGGCCAAAGTTTTATGTTTGAAAAAAGCCTTGCATGACTGCCGATTTGACAATTTTCAGCTATAAATACATTTTCAGCGATAAGTGCAAAATCACCAATCTTAGTATTATTACAAACCACATCGTCGGTTAGTTCTGCGAAATCGCCTATTTCGACATTGTCCCAAAGTGTAACACCATTCAATCTTACACCGTTGCCGATTATTACATTATTGCCGATAACAGAATCTTTAATCTCGCAGTTTTCGCCAAATTGAGAATTATTGCCGATTACATTTTTACCGATTAATGATACACTATCTGGCAAAAATGTATTTTGACCAATTGATAAATTATTGATGATTTTTTTAGACTCTTCGAGGTTAACGGTGCCTTTCAATGCATCGAATTGACCGGATTGATATTCGTTCAAATTACCCACATCTCGCCAATATCCGCTTGCAATGTATCCGTATAGTGGCATATCGTTTTGCAACATCAACGGGAATAGGTCTTTGCTGAAGTCAAAATCCTCTCGGTAGGGAATCAAGTCCAAAGCTTCGGGTTCGAAGATGTAAATGCCTGTGTTGATAGTATCTGAAAAGACTTGCCCCCAAGATGGTTTCTCTAAAAAACGAGTGATTTTGCCATCATTATCGGTCATTACTATTCCATATTGCAATGGTGCCGGTACTCGCGTTAGCAGAACAGTTGCTATCGCTTTCTTCTCTTCATGAAAGTTAAGTGCAGCAGTGATATCGAAATCAGTCAGAACGTCACCACTGATGACTATAAATCTATCCTTGACAAGCTCGTAAGCATTTTTGACTGCTCCGGCAGTACCGTAATCAGCCTGAGCTATTACATAATTCATGTTTATACCGGACGCTTCGCCGTTACCAAAGTAGGATTTGATTTTATCAGGTTCAAAATACAGCAGTGATACTACATCATTGATATTATGCTTCTTTAGTAAGGATACTATATGGTCCATCATAGGTTTATTCAAAATTGGAACCATAGGTTTAGGTATGCTCATCGTTAATGGTCGAAGCCTTGTACCAAAGCCACCTGCCATAATAATTGCTTTATTCATATTATTTCCAAACAAAAAATTAAAATTTGTCAAAAGATTATAAGCAATTTATATTTTTATCCTGACCCGTCAAATAAAATTTGAACATTCTGTAATCTTTTTAATGCTTATTTTTGTATTTATTAAATTAAGGATAGACTAAAATGAAAGTTCTTGTGACAGGAGCGACGGGTTTTATAGGGAGTCATGTTGCCGATATGCTATTGGACAAAGGATATGAAGTTGTTTGCACGGTTAGAAAATCAAGTAATTTGAGATGGCTGAAAGATAAAAATTTTATTATTGAACAATTACCTGCCATTGATGACAATCATGCCGAAAAGATTTTCAGCAATCTTGACGCAGTGTATCATATAGCCGGTGCTACTTTTGCTCGTGATTATGACGAATTTTACAAAAGCAATGCCTTAGCAACTAAAGAATTGATTGACCAAGTTATCAAATATAGCCCAAATTTGAAACGATTCGTGTATATGAGTAGCTTTACCGTTTCGGGTCCTGCCCTATCTTTGGATTGTCCGGTGGACGAGATTTCAATACCCAAACCATTGACTGCGTATGCTAAGAGCAAACATGCAGGCGAAGAGCTTGTTTTGTCATACAAGGATAAAATTCCTGTGACTATTATTAAAGCGCCGGCGGTTTTCGGTCCACGCGATACTGCGATATATTCGATTTTCAAGACTGCTAACATGGGGCTCGGTACTTTAATCGGTTTGAACAAAAAATATCTGAATCTTATATATGGATTGGATTTGGCTCGTGGTACTATTTTAGCCGGTGAATCTGAAAAAGCAATAGGGCAATCATACTTTTTAGCCGATAATCAAATATACAATTGGGACGAACTCATCAAAATTATTAAAGATGCTCTGGGGAAAAGGTTCTTTTTCAACATTAGAATTCCCGACAGTATTGTAATGGTGATGGGTGCAACCACAGAATGGTTTGGTCGATTTTTAAAACAAGCCCCAATTTTCAACCGTGATAAAGCGATTGATTTCACTCAAGAGTTTTGGATATGCTCTGCAAACAAGGCTCAAACCGAGCTCGGTTTCAAATGCGAATATACTATTCCGGAAGCTATTCAAGAGACGGTTAATTGGTATAAACAAAATAAATGGCTATGATTGAATGAATAGAATCCCGGTTATATTGGTTGTAGGATTGGCATTTATAATCATTGTAATAGCAGTTATTCGATTTTCTGACGGCTTGATTAAGGCTTCTTTGCCAAAAGATTTTGAAAATTTTGATACTCCTTTAGTCACGGGAGAAGTGAAAATTTTTAAAAATTATTATGGCATTCCACATATAATCACTGATAACGAAAGCGATTTGTTTTTCGCCATGGGCTTTTACCACGCTTCCGATAGGCTTTGGCAAATGGATTATTATAGGCGTCTTTCTCAAGGGAGATTATCCGAAATTTTCGGGGACGAATCTATACTTGTTGATAAATTTTTGAGATGCTTTATGATTGACAGCACTGCTCAAAAATGTTACGACAACATGTCGGAGCAATCCAAAGCAGTTCTGCAGCGCTACAGCCAAGGTGTCAACTTTTATATGAGCGAATATAGGAACAAAATGCCTTTCGAATTTGGAGCTTTGGCATACCAACCGGACGAATGGCTTCCCTATCATTCGATACTTATTGGGCGTGTGCTGACTTTTGAACTATCTTTAGGAATTTGGGCTGATGCTGCATATGGTGAAATTGCATCGAAATTCGGTTATGAAAAAGCAAGATTGTTAATTCCCGGACTTGATAAACCAAAGCCAACGCAAATTGACAGCAATATCTTTTCGACAACTTTTGACCAAGATTTGAGCCTCTACTCTGACAAACTTACTAAAATTCGAAATGATGTTGGTATAGTAGGTTCATCATCGGGAAGCAATTGCTGGGTTTTCAGAAATGTGGACTCAATTTCGCAAAGTGCAATTCTGGCAAATGATGCCCATTTGCCACTCACAATTCCGGCGCGATGGTTGCAAATGCAATTCACAACCAAGGGCATCAATGCTGTAGGGCTTTCTCTGCCGGGAATTCCTTTGCTTATGAGTGGCAGAAATGATAATATTGCGTGGGGAATCAGCAATATCATGGCAGACGACTTCGATTATTTCGTAGAACGAATCGAAAACGAACATTATTATGTTGGCGAAAACAAGAAGAAAATCAGATTCCACGTTGACACAATTTTTGTTAAAGACAAAGAGCCACACGTGTATTACCAGAGATTTACGGAGACTTCGCCTATAATTTCTGATTTTCATATCAATCGCGACCCTTCCATTTTGTTAAATTTGCCGGGTAAAACAGATACAAGCTTCTTTGTTCAAAATGCTATGTCGTTCAGATGGGTTGGAAATAACATTTCTGATGAAATTTTGACGCTTTATAAATTAGCACGAGCCGACAATTATGATGAGTTCAAATCAGCTTGCAATCATTGGTCTAATCCGGGATTGAATTTTCATTATGCTGATAATGCCGGAAATATTGGATTGAAATCAGCGGCAGACATCCCAGCCCGTGGTAAAGATTGCGACCCCAATTTGCCGAATCCTGCATGGATTGATACTTATCAATGGAAAGGATTTAATAGACTTGAAAACGAAAAAGTTTCCCGAAGTTCAAAAGAGGCTAAATTTATAGCTTCTGCAAACGAGAAAATTGAAAATGTGAACTATATTTCAAATTATTGGGAGCCGGAATCTCGAATCAATAGAATAAACGAAGTTCTGACTCTCGAAGATAAGCATGGTTGGCGAGAAGCCCAATATTTGCAAAATGATTATTATTCGGATTTTGCCAAGAAAATGTCGGATATTATAGTACCAATTTTGGACAAATACTCATCATTGATGACAGTAAATGAACTTAGGGTTCTGAATAGTTTAAATGATTGGGACTATATAATATTAACCGACATTGGTTTGAGTTCTTTCATCAATGTTTATACTAACCAATTCATTTATAATATATTTCATGATGATTTTGGTCCATTGCTGTACAATAAATTTACTTTCGTAAGCAGCATTCCTACACGATTAGTTATGGACGTCCTAACTAATTCCAAATATGATACTTTCATAGATAACTTAAGAACAAATGAAACTGAAATAATTGATGATATCATATTTGAAACTTACAGAGCTAGTATAAATCATCTGATAAAACACTTCAACTCAGGCAAGATAAATGATTGGAAATACGGCAACATACACCAATTAAATATCAATCATGTGTTCAGCCGCCAAAAATTTCTATCACCCTCGGTAACTTTAGGTCCATTTGAAATGAGTGGTAATAACACAACTGTAAATAATACCGAATGGAATTTTACAAACCCGTATGCCATGGTAATTGGTGCTTCCATGCGTTTTATAGCTGATATGAACGAAGATTTCATTTTCACTGTCGTGCCCGGAGGTGCTTCCGGCGACCCGGCATCACCAAATTTTAGTGACCAAGTTAGAATATGGCTTAACGGTGGCTACTTGAAAATACCTTTTGGGAGTTCTCCAGCTGAAAATTACAGACTTGCAGTAAGCATTTCACCCGAGCGATAAAGCTATTTTTTAGAGGAAAATTTATCTTCCTCTTCCCGAAATAGGAAATTAAAAGATGTCAACGAGCCGTGCATTTGTAACATACCCTTGGTACTTTAACTTCTCACCGTCGGTCAAGTTATCATTGGAATTGATTTGTTGCTCAAAACACGCAAATTATCGCGAATCATCACAATTTTGTGCATAATTTTATCAATGCCCATTTCGTGTTCTTTCGTATCGGAACTTTTCGGGATGAAGAAAATTGAGCCTCCCTCCCATTTTGGTGCTAATTCTGCCGAATGCGACCTGTCCATTTCTTCGACTATTGCTTTTGCAAGTTCTCTAATTTCAAATTTGTCTAACATAATTTATTCCTTGAGTGCTCCTGAAGTTAAGCCTTTTATGATTTGACGTTGAAAAATAATAAAAATTACAATGATAGGGAAAGCTGAAATGGCAGCTCCAGCCATCAAATGTCCCCAATCAATTGATTGTTTTCCCAGATAAAATGCTAATCCCACGGGCAAAGTTCTGAATTTCTCTGTATTTGTGAATAAGTACGGAAAAAGGAAAGAATTCCAATTGGACAAGAAAGTATAAATTGCTAAAACAGTAAGCATTGGTTTGCTAAGTGGCATTATAATCCTAAAAATTATGTACCAAAACCCTGCACCGTCAATTTTGGCAGCATCTTCAATCTCGCGTGGAATTGTCATGATATATTGCCTCATCAAAAATATGCCAAATGGCGTCACGAGCCATGGCAAGACCAAACTATAATATGAATTAATCCAGCCGTATCCGACCATCATTCTGTACAAAGGAATCATGATGACATGTGGCGGAATTATCATCACACCAAGCAATGTGGCAAACAAAACAGTTTTCCCGATGAATTCCTTTCTGGCAAAGGCATAAGCCACCAAAGTACAAAAAAGTAAATTTCCGGCAGTAACTAAAGTGGCTACGAACAAGGAATTCAGGAAGTATATATCAAATGAATCCGATTGCAAAGCATCAACGAAATTATTAAGCGTGAAATCCGAAAATAAAAGTTCTTGAAAAGTTTGATATTTTTCAGGGTATTCTTTTAGCGATAATAATAGCATCCAAAATATCGGGAAAATCATTCCAATTGCTATGAGGAACAACAATCCGTAGAGTAATATTTTCCGGATTGGGAATCTATTCATAAGAATCTGTGACTGAAAAACGATAAGTGAAATCTGATAAAAGCTGGGCTAATTTATTTTCCAAATCCTTATAAATCCCAACATTTGGACCATTGAAAATGAAAGCAAAAGCAATAGTATCGCCCTCGACTGTATCAATATAACCTGCTAAGGCGCTGACATTGCGTAAAGTGCCGGTTTTGGCGGTGATATTTCCATTTCCATTTGCACTTTTAAGTCTTTTTTTGAGCGTACCGTCGTTTCCGGCTAATGAAAAGGAACGTCGGAATTCATCTCTAAAACTGCTTTTATAAGACTCTTGTAACACTTTTATGACAGATTCGGGAGTTACTAAATTTCGTCGAGATAGCCCGGAGCCGTCGTTCAACATACATTTTTCACAATTGATTTCGTATTTGCCAAAAAGTTCATTATAAAACAAACGTGCCGATTTTGCATTATCGTCGTCTAAGTCTGCTTGAGCACCAACAATTTTGAACAAAGTCTCAGCCAAATAATTATCACTATCCTTATTCACTTTGTTGAGTATATCCATAATTGGTCTTCTGAATTCGGTAACAGCGGTGAATAAAATTGAAGTATCTTTATGATATGCTTCTGTGGCAGAGCTTGAACCGGTAATTTTTATCCCACCGGCTTCTAAGCGACTTTTGAATGCTCCGGCAATTGCCATCTCGGGAAAAGTTAAATTGTGACCATATGAAGATGTTCGATTTGCAGCCAAATTCCCTGAGATTGTAAATACTTGTTTGCCATCTTGCCCGGCTTTCGTTATCACCCTGAGTTTAGAAGCTCTTTTCTTGCCACCTCTTACAGTTGCAGAGTTGATTGTTGAAAAATGCTCAGATGAGGGCATATACTGCACTCTGAGTGGAGTCCCCGCTTTCGAGCCTGATGATACAATAGCCTGAACTACATTCCTGTCCAAACTTACAGCTGAAATCGGCGGAAGTTGGACAACTACATCTTTATCGCCGCTATATGTCAAGCGTTCATAGATTCCGTCGAAATAACTTCCATCAACATAAATATTGCCATGAATTACTTTCACACCCAATTCTTTAACATTATCCGATAATTGCTCCAAATCACGTAAAGAAAAGATGCCATCTCCAAAGCCCACCAAGTATAGGTTCCCTTTCAATATGGAATCTGAGCTTATATATCCATCGGTAAATACTTTCGTGGGAATCATATATTCCGAACCAAACAGATTGAGAGCGGCAAATGATGTAAATAGTTTTGTAACTGAAGCCGGAGTGAGAGGTTTTGTTAAATTATGCGAATAATAAGGTTTATTGTTATTTAGCGAATGAATGGCTATACCGAACTCGGTTTTACCGATTTTTGATTGAGCGATAGTCCGTTCTATATCCCGGACAAGAAGCCCTAATGAATAGACGCTGTCTAATTCGTTGAATCCGGTAAAGAATGTCTCACGGTAGATTTGGGCTGCATCTATATCGTTTTGGCTTTTGCCCGAAAAAGTCAATGCCCAAAAACAAATTATAATTATTGGTAGTCTGGTTTTCATACTTTTTAAAATTCTCTTTATCTGCTACTACAAATTAACAAAAATCATTTGAATTACAAAAGATTAAATTCATTTTTTAAGCGTTCAATGTCATTTGTAATATCAATTACACCCTCAATTTTGTTAAACCAAGTAAATTGGCGCTTGGCATAACGTCTTGTATTTTGCTTAATCAGTTCAATAGCTCGCTCAAGTGTTGATTGCCCGTCTATATAATTGATGATTTCTTTGTAACCAACTGTATTCATCGAATTGAATTTGAGGTCGAAACCGAGTGACAGCAGATATTTCACTTCATCTACAAGTCCGCTCTCAATCATTTTATCCACTCGTAAGTTGATTTTTTGGTATAAGTAATCTCTTTCGGGGAACAATCCGAAATATTTAGGAAGGAAATTATGTTTCTTCTCCGATTCGGGTGATTCGGAAAATTTAATTCCAAACGAATAATAAAATTCAATAGCTCTGACAATTCGCTGCGGATTCATATCGCGGTTTTTCTCAGCCGAAACGGGGTCAATTTGTTTAAGCAATTGATAAAGATGCTCTCTGCCTTTGTCTTTGAGCATGTTATTCAGATTTTCTCTTATCAAATCTCGAGACTCGCTAACAGGTTCGTCAGATAGTCCATCGAAAAATGCTTTGATGTAAAATCCTGTGCCGCCGACAATCACCGGTATTTTATCACGACTGATAATATCATTGATAGCTATGAGTGCATCTTCAGCAAATTTTCCGGCACTATATGCAAGGTTTGGGAAAAGAAAATCAATCAAATGGTGTTTGACGAGCGACAATTCTTCTTTTGTCGGTTTAGCAGTCCCAATAGACATATATTTATAAATCTGCCTCGAATCTGCAGACACAATTTCTATTGGTGCAATTTTTGCAAGTTCGAGGGCTATATTAGTTTTGCCTGAGGCTGTAGGACCAATGATGACAGGGATTGCTATAGACTTAATTTCGGTCATCAATATCCCAACCTTTATCACCAATTAGTGGAACAAAACGAAATTTACTATGTTCGGAAATTGTGAATTTTTCTTCGTCAGTGCGTATTAACTTTGTCATAGTCTGCGATTTCAAATCCCCAACAGGAGCAACAAGTTTGCCTTTGATTTTCAATTGCTTCACCAAATCATTTGGTATTGAAGGCACTCCGGCAGTTACAATTATTGCGTCATAAGGCATAAATTCAGTCAATCCCACACTACCGTCTCCCAACTCGATATGAATATTGAAATTTAACATTTCGAATAAGGCTTTAGATTTGTTGTATAGTTGCGAAATTCGTTCTATAGTAAAAACTTCGGCACCACATAATTTCAAAATCATACTTTGATAACCGCTGCCCGTGCCGATTTCTAATACTTTATTGCTAGGCTTCAATTCCAATAGCTGAGTCATAAATGCGACGGTATATGGTTGCGATATAGTTTGGTTGAATTCAATTGGGAGTGCCACATCCTCATAAGCTCTCTCGAAAAGAGACGGGTCTAAGAAAAGTTCACGCGGAATTTGCAATAAAGCATTCAAGACATTATTGTCAAAAATACCCTTTTTTCTCAAGTCTTTGACTAATTTTGCCCGAGCTTCGGGGTTCAAACTAAGAAAATCATTCAGCATAACTATGTCTGCGAAAGACTATTTGTCAATATATCACCAATTTCGTCATGTTGTATGTTCAAAGTCATGTCTCCACTCTCGGAAATCGAAATACCACCGGTTTCCTCCGAAACTACAAGCACAATAGTATCAGCTTGTTCAGATAATCCTAATGCCGCCCGATGACGCGTACCAAGATTTTTATTCCCAAATTTTGTTTGTGAACTTAGTGGCAGAATACATCTCGCAGCTACAATCATATTATTGTCTATTATTACAGCGCCATCATGTAGAGGCGATTTAGTATTGAAAATCGATAGCAGTAATTCCTTCGATACCATGGATTGGAGCGGAATACCCGTATCTACCGTCATTTGAACATTTTGTGAACGAGTGAAAACAATTATGGCTCCAACATGCTTTTCAGACATTTCAATAGCTGCTTCGATTACTTCATCAACTGTTTCGGAGATTTTGGGCTTTACAAATACCCTAAAAATCGGACTTCGAACAATTATCATCAGCAATTTCCGCAGTTCCGGCTGGAACAATATTATGAATGCAATCAGCCAAATATCCGATATTGTACGCAAAATCCAATTCAGTGACTTAAAGTTCACTGCTTCAGTAATGAATTGCAAACCTATTATAATGACCATTCCAAAAAGAATCTGTACTGCAACTGTATTCTTCAATGAGCGATAGACCCAATAAATTATCAAAGCTACGATAATTATATCGAACAAATCAACCAAAGTGAAGGTCAGAAAGCCAATTTTGAATAGTGTCATTATCTTTTATTTTTACTTTTCGCTCTTATTTTCAATAGCATCTTTCTTGGCAATGTCATTTTCATAAGCTTTAATGATTTCGGCTACGAGTTTATGTCGGACAACGTCTTTATTATCGAAATAAATGAATCCGATGTCATCAATGTTTTTGAGCAGTCTTTGAGCTTCTTTCAGCCCTGAGATTGCATGATGTGGCAAATCAATTTGTGTAATATCTCCCGTTACAATTGCTTTAGAATTAGGTCCTAAGCGTGTTAGAAACATTTTCATCTGTGTAGCGGTTGCATTTTGGGCTTCATCCAAAATGATGAATGAGTTGCTCAAAGTACGTCCCCGCATATATGCTAAAGGAGTGATTTCGATTACATTTTTTTCGATTAGCGATTTAACTTTTTCTGCTGAAATCATGAAATGCAGAGCATCCATTAATGGTCTAAGGTAAGGGTCAATTTTTTCTTGCAAATCTCCGGGTAAAAATCCCAAGGATTCTCCGGCTTCAACAGCAGGTCTTGATAATATAATTCGTGTTACTTCATTATTTCGTAGTGATGCTAATGCCATTGCTACTGCTAAGAAAGTTTTTCCTGTACCTGCCGGACCAATTGCAAACACGAGGTCATTTTGCTGAACTAATTTGAAATAATCATGTTGCTTTGCATTCCGAACTCTGATGGAATCCTTCACTCCTTGGAAAATAACTTGATTCATAAATCTCGCTGACTGGCTATCAGAACCTTTTGGCTTGTTATCAACCAAATCAATAACCGTTTTGACATCGCTTTCGGTCAGATTCTTATTTCGCTTCAGCATATAATTCATTTCGTTCAAAATCTTCTCGATTTTTTCAATCTCATTTTCCTCACCTTTCAGTATTAGACTACTGCCCCTAACTATGATTCCGGCTTTGAAACGATTTTCAATCATATTGATATAAATGTCGTTAGTCCCAAAAAGGGCGACCGGTTCAATGTCTTCAAATTCAATGCGCTTCTCTGTCAATTTTAATTACTCCACTTTGAATAATCTTTAAAAATAAGAACTAAGTTTCAGAGTACCAAATAAAAACCCTGCTTCGTAAACGAAACAGGGCTTCTTTTTCAAAATAATTCAATAATCATTAATTTACGCCGGGTTGTACAGCAGCATCATTTTCAGCTTGAGCTTCTTTCTTCATTCTCCAGTAAGTACGCTCAGCTTTGATTTCTTCGCTGGATTTGGGTCCTTTGACAGGAATTTGCAATACTTGACCGGGATGGATAATATCAGGGTTTCTGATTTGGTCAGTATTTGCTTGCCAGATTTTAGGCCACATGAATGGGTCGCCGTAAATTTCGATTTTGCCTGCGATATTCCACAAACAGTCGCGATTTTCAGCCCATGTGCCAACTGTATAAGTAGTGATTTTCTTTTCTCTGTAAAGCCCTTTGATATCTTTTGCCAATGAAATAATTTTATTGTAAAATTCAGGTATCAAAGCAATTTTATTGTTGCGAAGTTCGTTCAAATCAGCTTCCAATTGGCGGACTTCGTCTTGACGGTCAGCAAGTTGACTATCTGATAGTCTTTGCATTTCGCGAACTTTGTTTTCGATAACGCCCAATCTTTGTTTGAAAGCAGCAATATCAGCATCGGTTGCACCCAAAAGACGCTTAGTTTCGTCTTCGCAATCCCTAAGTTGCTTGTTTACCTCTTCAAGTTTAGCTTTCAAGCCATCTACCTTAACATTTGCATCATTCAATCTTTTTTCAAGATCTTGAACGACCTGAAGGTATTGGTTTATTCTTAAAGTAGCTTCATCTTTCGTCAAATCAACATCGGGTTTGTTTGCCGGTGGCGGAACCACCTGTGCCTGGATTGCTACAGATGCAATCATCAATAAGGCAAAAATTATTAACAAGTTTTTCATAGTTTTCTGTCTTTAAATGTTTAACATAATTAGTTATTAGGATTGTAATCAGGCCAAACATTGGGCCATTGCGACAACTTGGTTTTAATAAAATCTCTGTCCTTATTGCAATCGTTTAGTACAGCTTGGCGAGAGTTTATTTCGCTCTCCAATTTTGGTACTTCAGATTGCTTAGTAGTGATAGACTGGTTTAATTGGTTCTCTTTCTTTCTCAGTTCAGCCAATTGTGCAAGTTGTTCTTCTGTTATTTTTGAAGTACAGCTTGTAAACGACATGGTTGAAAAAAGGATTGCAGAGCTTAAACCTAAAGCAATTGCGAATCTCTTCAAATTCATATAGCCTCCATTGTAAAATAATATAACAAGTTTCTCATTTTTTCTAATTAACAATATATTTAATAGTACGCAAATATCGTAATAATTTTTATTTTAACCTAATCTGAAACGAATATATATACAAAAATATTATAAATTCGGTGACATTTACGTAGTATTTGCAAATATGTATCAATAAGTCTTGATTTTTTGGTAAATTTAAAGTTTGTGTAACGACTAATTCAAAAATGATTTTATGATAAATGAATTTCCTAAAGCATATGAACCAAACTCTGTAGAGAGTAAATGGTATAAAATCTGGAACGATAATAATCTGTTTGATTCTAATCGGTTAGATTCAACTAAAAATTACAGTATTCTCATGCCTCCGCCCAATGTTACAGGCATTCTTCATTTCGGACATGTATTGAATATGACCATTCAAGATATGTTAATCCGAAGAAAACGGATGCAAGGCTACAACGTTTGCTGGTTTCCGGGTACTGACCATGCCGGAATTGCAACCCAAACCAGAGTAGAAAAAGAGATTGCGGCTGAAGGGCTGACAAAATATGACTTAGGCAGGGAAAAATTTCTCGAGCGAGTCTGGCAATTTAAAGAAAAGTACGGAAGTATAATAATAGAGCAAATCAAAACAATCGGTGCTTCCTGCGATTGGAATAAGCAAATATTTACGATGGACGAAGCCCCAAGTCATGCTGTCAGGGAAGTCTTTATAAGATTGTTCGAAGAAGGTTTGATTTATAAAGGCAAAAGAATCATCAATTGGTCTCCCCTGTCTCAAACAGCACTCTCGGACGAAGAAGTGGATTTCAGAGAAGTTAAAGAGCATCTTTATACCATGAAGTACTATTTCGATAATGGTACTGATTATATCACTGTTTCTACTGCCCGCCCAGAAACAATTTTTGGTGATATTGCAATTGCAGTCAACCCAAATGACGAACGTTTCAAACATATGCTCGGACAATTTGTAAACGTGCCATTAGTAGGAAGGCGAATCCCAATCATTGCCGATGAATATGCAGACCCCGAATTCGGAACGGGATGTGTTAAAATCACTCCTGCCCACGACCCTAATGACTTTGAAGTTGGACTACGCCACAATCTTGAGATAATCAATACTATCAATCCGGACGGCACATTAAATGAAATGACCGGAAAGTATGCTAATTTGGATAGATTCGTAGCACGTAAGCAAATTGTTGAAGATTTGAATGCGAACAATTTGATTGAAAAAACTGAAGACTATGTACATAATGTTGGCTTTTCCCAGAGGGGCGGCGAACCAATTGAACCATATCTAAGCGACCAGTGGTTTGTGAATATGAAACCACTTGCTGCCGAAGCTCTCGAAAAAGTTACGTCAGGACAAATTAGATTCCACCCTAATCATTGGGTAAAAACATACGAACATTGGATGCATAATATTAGAGATTGGTGTATTTCCCGACAACTTTGGTGGGGACACCGTATTCCGGTATATTATTCGGAAGACGGCAGATTCGTGGCAGCACATAATGAGCAATCAGCAAGGGTCAAACTTAATCTTGATGATAGTGCTATTTTAAGCCAAGACGCTGATGTATTGGATACTTGGTTTTCATCATGGATTTGGCCCATGACAACCATGCAATGGCTTCACGATGGAGTTATTGACGAACCAGACGATATGAAACGATTCCTGCCGACAGATTTGCTCGTTACTGCACCGGACATCATCTTTTTCTGGGTTGCAAGAATGATTATGGCTACTTCCCATTTCAAAAATACGATACCGTTTACCGATGTTTATTTCACGAGTTTGATTAGAGACGGCAAAGGACGCAAACTTTCAAAATCTCTCGGCAATTCTCCTGACCCGTTGAATGTAATTGATAAATATGGCGCTGATGCTGTCAGATTTACAATGATTTATTTATCACCATTGGGATTAGATGTCCGTATGGAAGTTGACATCGAATCTCAAGACATACCTTCGATGGAAATAGGGCGAAACTTTTGCAATAAAATTTGGAATGCCGGTAGATTTTTATTAATGAAAAAGGAACAAATTGTTACTGATACCGGATTAAATAATGATTCAATATTGCAAGCTAAAGATTATTCAACTTCTGATAAATGGATTGCTTCTCGCTTAAACAATGTTCTTAAGTCATCCGAGTTAATGCTTTCTAATTACAAGGTTAACGATTATTCTAAAGCACTTTATGACTTTATTTGGCGAGATTTCTGCGATTGGTACGTTGAAATAGTCAAAGTTCAAACCGGGCAAGATGCAGCACCTGAAAGAAGAATTGAAACTATAAATTTTGCAATTCATGTTTATGAAACTATATTGCAGTTGATTCATCCAATTATGCCGTTTATCTCAGAAGAAATTTGGCATTTGCTCAATCAAAAGCCTGAAAATGAGTCAATCAGCACTCACAATATCGCCGATTTTGATGAGAAGTTGATTGATACAAAAATTGAGAGTAATTTCATTCTGTTGCAAACAATTATCGAAGAAACCAGAAAGCTGAGGGCATCTAAAAATATCCCACCGTCGAAAAAATTACCTTTGACAATTTCTTGCAAAAATGATGAAATCGCTAAATTCTTCCAATCTGAGAATGAAATTGTTGCATTTCTCGGGCGTTGCTCGGAAGTAAAAGTCGGTGTTAATGTGGACCGCCCTTTGATTTGTTTGACGACCATTGTACATGAAATCGAATTGTATCTCGAAATTGGTGAAGCCATTGATATCGAACAAGAGAAAATCAAACTATCGAAAGAAATTGAACGGTTGAAGAATTTGATTATATCCGGTGAGAAAAAATTGAGCAACGAGAAATTCATGAGTAACGCAGCGCCCGAAATAATCCGAAGCGAACAGGAGAAACTCGCAAGCTTGAAAGTATCTTTAACATTAGCAGCAAGTAATTTAAATAGCTTGTAGCTTAAAATTATGATGCAAGAACATTTATACAAAGGTGCATTAGATTTGAGCCCGAATTCAATAGTGATATTGAATTCGGCAGGGAAAATATTGTATGTAAATAAGAAATTTACAACGACTACATTATTCAAATTTAATGAAGTCCTAAATAGGAATGTGAAGGACAACTTGCCTTACATGTGCGAATTTGCCGATAATAGTGTATGGGAAATATTATTAAGCGAAAAAGAATGGCACGGACAAGCCAAAAATATTAGGAAGAATGGTAATTATTTTTGGGAGTCGGTTTCGATTTATGCCCAAAGAGATGAAGAATCATACCGCAATTTTTATGTGATTATCAAGGATGATATTACTGAGAGAATTAAAATTGAAAACCAACGAACGATTTCTAAGAAATTGGAATCAATCGGACATTTGGCAGCTGGTATTGCTCACGAAATTAATTCCCCACTGCAATTTGTCAATGACAGCATCTATTTTCTCGATATTTCATTCAACGACATGATAGTGTATATCAAAACTATCGAAAACCACATTAAGAACAATGCCGAAAGTATTGAAAATTATGAAGAATTGAACAATTCGTTACAGTCTTTGAAAGAAAATTTGGATTTAGAATTTGTACTCAATGAAGTACCCGATGCATTTAATAGAATTTCGAACGGCTTAGGCAGAGTGAATAAAATCATAACAGCGATGAAACGTTTCACCCATTCGAGTCAAAATGAGAAATCATTGACGGACATAAATCAAGAAATTGAAATGGCAACCATACTGACAAAAAATGAATGGAAATATGTTGCTGATATGAAACTAAATCTTGCCGAAGATTTGCCTTTGGTTTTTTGTTTAGTTGACGAAATCAATCAAGTGCTAATCAATCTTATTGTTAACGCTTCTCATGCTATAGCTGATAAAAAAGAAATGACAGAAACAGATGGAACAATAACAATAACGACTTCAATCGAGGGTAACGATTGCAAAATTACAGTCTCTGACACAGGAAAAGGGATTTTGCCTGAAAACATGGATAAAGTTTTCGACCCATTCTTTACGACAAAGGACCCGGGTAAAGGTACAGGACAAGGTTTATCGCTTTCGCATGATGTGATAGTCACTAAACATGGCGGACAAATTTACTTAGAATCGGAATACGGTTACGGAACTACGGTGACCATTAAAATTCCTAAATAATATATTTTTATTGGAAAATTGATGACAAGAAAGATATTGATGATTGATGATGATAAGGATATTTTAGCATCCTATCAAGTTAATTTGCGTAAAGATTTTATCGTTAGAATTGCATCCAATGCCAATCAGGCAATGGAAATTCTTAAAGAAGAAGCTGACATAGGTGTAATCGTAACTGATTACAAAATGCCAGATGTAAATGGCATAAACTTGTTGAAAATGATACGCCAAATTTACCCCGATCCTATAAGAATAATGATTACCGGTTTTGCAGATATGCAAATTGCGGTTAATGCTGTCAACGAGGGTTCAATTTTCAGATTTTTAACCAAACCAATGCCCACTCCTGAATTGAAACAGATTATTCAAGATGCTTTAGTTCAATATAATTTGAAAAAAAATGAGAAGGAACTGCTGAACAATACCTTAAAAGGCACTTTGAAATTGTTAATCGACCTAATTTCATTGTCTATTCCGCAATCACTGAATATTGGTTCGCAAGCTCGTCTGGTTGCCCGCAAAATTGGTGTTAAAACCGGAGAAATTGAATTGTGGGAGCTCGAAGTTGCATCATTACTTTCAAATATTGGTCTCTTGATGCTGCCAAACGAAATTATACAAAAGAAAGCTGACGGAAAAGAATTGACTTCAAATGAAGTAGCTGTTTACAGTAATCTTCCTGAATTAGGTGCAAAATTACTCGCAAATATTCCAAGATTTGAGAAAATATCGGATGCTATTTTGCATATGAATGATAATTTTGGAAGTAAAATTGACAGAAATGTTGCAAACGAATCTATTCCGCTCTATTCGAGGATTCTCAAAGTTTCTAATGATTATATCCAACTCATTCAATCGAACAAAACCCCTCTCGAAGCTTATGAGAAAATGCTTGAATTGTACTATCAATACGACCCTAAGTTATTAGAATTGCTTCTTACGGAAGTTGTTGGCTCCGATAATAAACGGAAAATCAAACAAATCCAGCTTATGGAGCTCAAGGGTGGAATGGTTGCTGCTAAGGACATTGTTGATGACCGCGATACTGTGTTGTTCAAAAAGGATAAAGAAATCACAGAGCCAATCATAATCAGACTTCAACAAATCTCGAATGTTCGAAATATAGTTGAACCATTATTGGTTTATGAACAATAAGCAAATCGTATATTATATATTTTCCAATCTCTTATACCAATTCACTTAAATCATTTGATTTGTCAATGATTTTCGCATTAATATTTCAATTCTATCACGTATGAATCAAATTATGATCAATTTTTATTGATTTAACGCTATGAATTATTTAAAATCAGATGCCACAAAAAAATCATTACAAATCAATTTATACCAAACGCATCTTGTTAAATAATTCTTGTTACTTATTGTAATATAAAGATATAAAGTTCATATATCAAGTAAATTTATTAACTTAATCCGCCATCATAATAACATTAAATAATCAAATAATCACAATATATATTATTAAAATAAAATAATTGTTTATGTAATCATTGTTATATATGTTTGGTTAAATTATTTGTTCAATTTTTTACAAGGTGTTAAGATGAAGTTAAGTTACTCATTAACAAAAAAGTATTCTATTGCTTTTTTGTTGTTTCTGATACCAATTTTGATGAGTTTAGAAGCCAATTCCCAGAGTTGGGTTGCCCAAAATCAACAAGATGGTTTTATCCTCAAAAAGGTTGTAAGCGATACTACAATTGCTACAGGACAGCCTTTTAGTTATACGATATACTTCACGATTCCTGCAGGAGCTACAAACGTAACTATAACAGACCAGATACCTGCAGGCTTGCAATTTCTAGCACATTCGTTTACGAGTGCCTGCGGAACTCCAACAGTAGTGGCTCCTGCGGTAAATGCAATGGGTGGCACATATTCTCTAAGTTGGAGTAGTTTACCAAGCGGTTGCACAGGGTCTTTTACCGTAACTGTTGCATTCCCAAATGGTGTAACATGCCCTGGAACAAGTGCCAGAAACAATGTCTGTTTGATAGGAATGTTAAACGGTAAAGATTATGATTTCTGTACACCATATGTAACAACTTCCGCGATTGCTGTCAATCCTTGGGGAATCAACAAATATCCGTTGGGAGCTTCATGGCAAGGCGGCAATTGTCAATATGCAACGGGTAATGATACAATCACGTATCAAATTTGTGTTTATAAATCTGTTGGTACTACGGGTCAATTAAATTTAGTAAGTGGTGTTGTGACTGATACTCTACCCACCGGTGCAGTATTAGTTAGTTCTAATTGCGGTGCAACTCAAACAGGCAATGTAATTACTTGGAATGTGGGCAACTTGAGTGCTATTCCGCATTACAATGCTGTTTGTTGCCAGTTTACAGTTTACTATCCGCCAGCTCTATTCCCGAACGGTACGAACATCACAAACTCAGCAACTCTATCAGGTTCACTCGGCAGTGCAAATCAGCCTTGTAGTAATTTCAGCGTGGTAAGCAACCAAACTTGTGTTCAGAAATTATCTTTCACAAGCGGTTCAATCAGCAAATGGGCTTATACAAATCGCCAACCCGGTTGTGCCGGTCAATATTTGATTTATATTTGCAACACCGGTACAACCCCAATTATATTTACTGCATTGGATACGCTTCCGTCGCAATTATCTAATTATAGTTTAGGCTTTACTTGGAATCTTAATGCAACACTCAATTCCGGCATAGTAAGTATAACTGATACTTTGGCTCCCGGAGCTTGCGGATATGTGTATATCAATTTTACAATCCCTGCTAATGCAGTTGTTGGTTCTACAATTACTAATTGTGCACATTTAACTATTGCAGGTAATGCCCCACAAATGGTTTGTAATTCGTTTGTCGTAGATGCTCCTGCCGCAAAACCTTGCGTTTGGAAGGAAGTTTGCAACAAACAGGTAGATTATACTCCGGGTTCGACATTTAGATATCGCTTGAGAGTTCAAAATACAGGTGGATTGCCGATTACAGGTTCGACAATTACTGATGTTCTTAACCCGAATCTCGAATATGTTGGCAATCCGTCATCATATATAAGCAATACTTGGAATACTCCTTGTACTACAACGCCTGCCAATCCTTGGACAGGAGTCGCTTTGTCGTACAATAATGTATCGAATACTGTAACAGCTACTCTTGATACAATTCCTGCTACATGTCAAAATATTTTCTACACTAATTGTGGAATGTACGGCACGTCGGGAGTTCCATATTACTTTATCGAATTTGACGTGAAAGTCCGCGATACAGCAGCTTTGGGTAGCGTACCTAATCAATTCGTACTTTCCGGTGGCTCGCTTGGTTCAACAACGCATCCGTCAAACATTGATTATGTATTGATAACCGGTGTTGTAGGATATAATTTGATGAAGGGCGTTAAGAAACCGGCTGACCCGAATTACACTCCTTCGATTTCGACTACAGCAGGCGCTACAGTTGATTATCGCTTGAGAATGAATTCCTCCGGTACAGCAGCACTTCGTCATGTGACATTTGTTGATTTGTTACCGAGAAATGATGGTACTAACGATGGTAAAATTATCCAAGGTTGTGGCACACGTGGCAGCCAATACGATGTAACTTATTCCTCATTGACAGCGGCAACTCCTACAATATTCTCATCGTGGAATAATGCGGCGGCTGCATTGTCAAATGTCAATAACCTCGCCCCTACCGGAATTCCGAGTCCGGCATTTACAATTGGATGCGGAACGACAGGAACTTGGGCTGCAAATTGGAGTGCAGGACAAAAGAATATTGCTGCTTATTTCGGTCCGAGTGCAATTGGTACTTCTGGCGCTACAATTGATTTTGCCGGAATAGTTGGCTCTAATGCTCAACCTAAGCAAACTGCATGTAATACTTTTGCAGTAAGCGGATGGACTAAGCACTTGATTCAGAGTAGTCTCCCCACTTTCCAACTTGCAGGACAACTCGAATCGCCGACAGCATGTGTGGCAATTGATACGGTTACTCAAACTAAGCCTTGTTTTGAAGAGTTCCAATTAGATGTCAAGTGCGACGGTGTTACTGCGGATGGATTGAAGAAATACATTTTCTCTATCAGTGCAGTTTCTTGTGCTCCTGCGACCTTGATTATAAGTTCGCCTGATGGTACTTTTTCGCCATCTACATTTACTTTGGCTACAAGCTCATGGACTATAAATACAAACTTCACTCATACTTCTGCTAATAATCCTATTACCATAAATTACAGTTTACTTTGCAATGGCGAAGTTTGCCGTGACAGCATATTTAGGGATTTACCGGATTGTCCGAACGAACCGCCAAAAGATGAATGTTGTGCGAAATTTATAAATAATATCGGAGTTCCTAAAATTAGTTCAAATAGCTCCACAGGCTCAGTTGCAATGGCAATACCAATGATTGCAGGACCTGCTCCGATTAAATCATTTACAGCTACAATTGTAAGTGCTCAAATGAGAAGAGTATGTGGAAATAATGCATCTGCTTGGACACGTATATTTGGTGATATTACAGGTGGCAACTTAGCTGTTCCGCCGGCGCCCGGTCCACAGCTATTGTCTATTTTCAGTCGCGAAGCTAAATGGGGTCCGGGGCATTGCATTGATTGGACGAAAGGAGCCGTACTCCATCTTAATATGCTGTTCCCACCATTCTCCGGTGGATTGAAATGCCGTGACACACTACGTTACTCAATTAGATACAGCTTCACAGATTGTGAATGTCGTACATGCGATACAGTTGTCACTTATACAGTGGTTAGAAAATGGAAATTCCTGCCTTGGGATGTTGCTGTTGGAGAAATCAAATTTGATAGGCTCACGGGAGAAGTCAAACCGGGTGGCGATGAATTCCAAAGCGAACAACCGGATATTACTTCAATAATTATGGACGACGAAACCAACGGTACTTTGTGGGTAATCAGCCCCGACCATGTGGACAATGACGTTACCATAACAGCTATTGAAATGCGTTCATCCGAAGTCACTATACTTGAAATCTCGAACGGAGACGAGAAAGGTATCGTTCAAGATGACATAGCTTATGTAGCTACAGATATTGCTCGTGGGGATGTCGGTGGAATTAAATTTAGGGTTGGTAAAAGCACACCACAGTTGTCATTCACATTTAATGTCCGCTTTGCATATAAAGTCGAAGGATTTGAAGAAACATTCTGGACCGAACCGATTCCGTATTTGGTAAGAGTACCTGGTGCTGAACCGGATATTTTGGATATCGAAATGAATCACAAACCAGACAGAGTTCGTACATACGCAATGTATTTCAGTAGTTCTAACGGTTACAACCAAGATATTGCAGCAATTGGAATTAAACCTACAAATAATATGAGAATATTAGCTGTAGGTCCTCCAAATGCCGGAGATGAGCCCGCATATTTAGTTCCGCGCAAGCAGGATGACGGCTCTTATATCATTACCGTTCCGGGCTTAGGAATAATGGGTGTCGAAGCTTTAACACGTGTCAGCCCGATATACATCACACTCTCGAATGTTGATGATACCAATGCTGAAATTGAATTCACTACATTCGATGGAGATGCCGTAATGGTTTCTAACGGTAGCTTGATGCTTACCAATCCAATTTCATCGGTAATGAATGATGGATTCGATATGGGCGGAGATTCGGAAATACAATCGGTAATTCCAAATCCGGCAAATAACACTGCTACAATTACAATTTCAGTCAAGCATGATGTCACAAGTGCCAAATTGAGCATAGTTGACGTTCTGGGACGTGAAGTAATCACAGTAACAGATGCAAACTCGCTATTGATGCAAGGAACACATCTGCATTCAATTGACGTTAGCAAATTGCCGGCAGGTATGTATTTCGTAACATTCGAAACGAACAATTCAGTAGTTTCCAAAGCACTCTCGATAGTGCGATAATTCCTGAATTGCATTCTAATCATAAGCTGCTCGATTAATTTCGGGCGGCTTTTTTTTATTTGTTTACACGTAGGGACAGAACAGCGTTCTGTCCAAAACAATTTCTACCCCGAAGGGGTTAAATATCTGTAACAGTGAGACGTACAGGCGTTCTCGACTTACCCTGAAGGGGTTAAATATATATAATCGCTTTGCGATAAACAAATATCAGGATGTACTTTTGTTATAGATATTCAATCCCTTCGGGATTGTTGAAAATGTCGCAATTTCTTTTCCCCGCATTTCATACGGGGCTATTTACATTCAATCTCTTCGAGATTTTTTACAATAAATATAAATTTGCAGATAAGCAAATCTATTTTTATTTTGCAGAGTGCATATATTGCATTCTTTAGTTTTAACAAAACAGGAGCAAAAAATGAAATTGTACTTTATTTCGGCACTAATTGCTATTTTTTCAATGCCTATACCCTCATTCAGTCAGTCTTACATCAATAATATGGGCGATTGCGAGTCAGCAGATACTCGCTTACATTACGATAATTTTGCCTTCTTTTCAGCAGATGTCCTTGATTCTCTCAAATATACTCACATGTTCTCATTCTACTGTGGTTCCGGTTTAGAAGCTATGGGATGTTCGGATTTACATAAAGAATTTTTTAGCCCATTCCATTACATTTCATATGATTCTGTTGATTATTCCTTGGGTTCAATGATAATTCATTTGATTTATAGTAAAAATATTTCGATAAACTCAAGCAATGAATTTTTAATTGAACTGGAAATTGGTGGGACAAATAAGCCATTAGCTTTCGTTTACGGCTCGGATAATGTGGCATACAACCCGTCCGGGTTAAGAGAAACTCTCGCCTACTTAGTGTCAATGGACGATAATGACCCATATGCGGCAGGATATTCTCCTGACGAACTAACTAACAAATCAATTTTCAATCATAATGGTTCTACTTTATTCGAAATCAGAGATATTGACCGCGATAAAATGCTCGTCGGATTGCATTATAAGTCGCCAACAACAAAACGCGAACACATCAAATTTTTAGTCCCGAATAATTGAGAATTATCGTGTTGTCTGATTTGCTAATGTTGAAAAGTTATATTAATTTAGAAATACGTAAACATACAAACTGGAAATTTGATGTTGAAAATTTGTAAAATTAGTAATAACATAGGGACTGAGGAATGAAACTTCTTTTATCAATTTATTGTACGATATCCCTTTTATTCTTCACGAATGCTCTCAAGAGTATGGATTGTTATGATGATTTTGATATTAAGCAAATAATAATTGAAGAAAGTTATGGGGGTGGTAAAATCTACCCTTTAGATTTTCGGAAGGATACCTTATTCAGGTTAAATCCGGTAAAAAGGACGACCGATGGATTTACACATTATCAAATGCAAGTTCTCAAGGACACTATACTCTACCAACACGAGTTGTCAATACCATTTAAGGGAATTGTAGATATAGTTGACATTTTAGTTAATGATTCTGATTATATTTTCTTAGATTTACAACATCTGTGGATATTTGACAGATATAGTTTGAATTTGAAACGAATGATTGAATTGCCCAATACAATGTTCAGAATGGATTTTAGTTCTGACGATGAAACTACAGTTGAGTTATCGTTCTGCGCATTTAGCAGCAATAATAAAAATGATACTACTCAAACATATGCCTATAAATATAATTTAATTGATGGTTCAGATTTGTATATTCCGGTTGCCAATCCCGAGAATATTCAATTTACTTACGTTAAGCGACAACTCGAAAGCATTAAAAACGACCATTTTGCTATTTCAAATCCAACTGATTATAATATTAAAGTTTATAATATTGAATCTAATAATAGTTTTACCATTAGTACCACAAAAGAGGGTTGGAATGATTCTTCAAATAATGATATAGAAATTGATCATACCTCCCCAAGCCTGGCATTTGACGAATTGTTAGGAATGTATTTCCGAATATTTACGATTGACTTCGTGCAATTTGTTAGTGATTCCATGATTTTTGTATTTTGGTCCAAACCTATAGATAAAGACGCGGATTCTCCAAAACGAGAAAGATTCTACGATGTTTGGGAGATATTGGATGGAAAGGCTACGCTAATTGAGGAGAACATTGAACTTTCAGAAAAATATTGCTCCAACGGTACCTACTACCCTTTATTGATTCAATTTGGTTTTAAAAGGGACTATTTTTATACTACAAAGCCAATTCCATTTCTTACAAATGATATCGGCGAATCAAATGATATCGATGACTTGATTGATGAATACCTGATTGATGACAATCCAATGCATTCTTCTGTTTATATTTATAAAGTAAGATGAGTGCAAATTTGATAAACTTTATATTGAAAATCAATTTTTATAAATATATGGTGATAAATGAAAAATAGTGAAAATAGCTTTAAGTTGAAGAATCTTATCTTTGGGGGCTCTAAGGATAAATTTAAACTCAGTTGGTTTGATGTGATAGTGTTAATATCAATCGCTTTAGTTTTTATCATTCTGATTGAAAGCACTGATGATGTTTTCAAATACTCCCATCTGGCATTAGCGATATTAGTTTACTTCATAGGTAAAGTCATTTACTTGAGTTCATTAAAGACGCGGAAGTCTTAAAAACCAAGATTTCAGATGTGCCACACCTGGCAGGTGTGGCACATCTTTAAAACATAAAACAAAAAGGACAGAACGCTGTTCTGTCCCTACAAAAATTTTATTTTTTCATACTCCCTCTCCTTCGGAGAGGGTCGGGGTGAGGTGATTTTCTTGTCTTTGTTCCGTCTAACCCTACTGATTATTCTTCTCCAAATTATTGAAATATGCACGAATCAGGTTTTCGTAATCTTTGGAAAATGATTTGCTGCTGCGTTCCAATAGCTGTCTCATCAATTCTTTGCGACCTTCTTGGCTTGACAAATCAAGGTCATTCGGGTTGTCGCCAAATATGTTTTGACCGGAATCTGCTTTGCGTTGCTTTTCGTAATCGCGGTCATGAACTGATTTCGATTCATCAAGCAAACGGGATAAGATTCGTTCCTGCTTTTTCAAGGTTTCCGGTGTGACATTACCACTGTTGATGTCATTCATAATCTCTTCCATATCCTTAGCAATGCGGTTCAATTCACCGAGTTTTTCCTTATTTGGAGCAAATTGCTTTTGTTCTTCGGCTAATTCTTCGAGTGATTTCTGTGCTTGCCCTTGCTTATCGGCAAGTCTGCCCATTTCGGCTTGTTTTTGCATTTGCTCTCTTCCGCCTTGACCTGAGCCACCTTCCATCATTTTTTGCATAGCTTGATTTAGAGCCTGTTGTTGTGCTGCAATCTCTTGCATTTTTTGTGACATTCCCATTCCACCTGAGCCTTGCCCCTGACCTTGTCCTTCGCCCTCGCCTTCACCTTCGCCACCTGGATTATCACACGAACCGTTTTGTTGGTCTTTCATGGCTTGCACCATATCTTGCATTTGCGAAGCCGCTTTATTCATCGAGCCCATTGCATTGTTTTGGGCTTGATTCGCTCCTCTGATGTTTCGGTCTGCCATTTTTTCTACTGCTTCTCTCATTTCGCTCAAAGCGTTGGTTACATCCATTCCCATTTCAGGAGTAACAGCAAAACTTTTTTCGGAAAGTTCAGCCATTGCTTTTGCAACGTTTGCCAATGATTCGAATAGCTCTGCTTGTTGTTGGGCTTGCTTTGGCAATTGAGTAGAGTTGAAATCGCTCCTTGAAGTATTATTCCTAACTGATTGTTGATTTTTCGAAAGTTCAATCATATCTTCCAAGGATTTTTGCATTTGCTTGATAGCCTGCTCCATTCCTTGTTGCTTCATATTCTCTTTCATTTCATCCATCTTCTTGGCAAACTTTTTGAGATTTTCGGCAGCTTTTTTCTGAGACGGTTGGGATTTTTTGAAATCGCCGGATTTCAGAGATTTTTCCGATTTATCCATCTCCGATTTTGTTTCCTCTGCGTTCAAGTCTTCTTTAGCTTGTTGCAGGTCATTATCTTTTAGTTGCTCCTCGCCCAATTCACTCAACAAATCATCAAGCGAATTCAAATCCTTTTCAAGTTGGTCTAATTCACTTTCTAATTTTTCTTGACGTTTAGAGAGTTCATCTTGGGCTTGTTGATTTTTTGGGTCAGATTTTTCAGTATCCGCCGACAATTGCTCTTGGCGTTCCGCCAAATCTTCGGCTTTTTTCCGCAAGGCATCCGTTTTTTGTTCAGCTTGGATTCGCTTCAAAATCTTCATAGTTCTTTCGATATTTTTACGGAATTGCTCTTCGTCGAATTTGAATTGCTCCATAGCCTTTTTCATAGCATCTTGGTCCATGTTTTGAATCGCATCTTGCATTTTTTGTTGCATTCTACGCAATTCAGGCGAATCCACTTGTTTCATCAAGTTTTGGAGTTCTTTGAATTTATCAAGAGTTTCTTGAGAAATAAGGTTGTTATTTTCCATTTTTTGAGTGCTTTGTTCCAAATCATCACTCAATTTGTTCATTTCTTTACGCAATTCATTTTGGCGTTTGGACAAATCTTCAGCTTTTTTCTTTTGCTGCCAATCGGGTTCTTTATTTTTGTTTTTCGCCAAATCACGATTCAAATCTTCCAGGTCGCGTTTGATTTCCAAGGTCTCTTTTAGCAATTTTTCAAGATTTTTCTCGATATATTCTTGGGCTAATTCAGCATCTTTTTGCACTTCTGATAGCGATGGCAATCTTACACTGACAGTCTGTGTCTTGGATTTTTTAGGTCCGCTTACAATGTCATTATCGGCAACTTCGAGGTAAAATTCGAAAATATCATCGGGCATAATCCCAAGGCGATTCAAATCCCAAATGTAATTGACTTCCAAATCCAATCTGTCTTTGACGAAACTTATATCAATAGCTGTGAATCTCTCGTCGGGCGCCGCATAAGGAGATTGAGCCAAACGATAATAGAGCTTCAAGGTCGAAATTCCATAGTCATCGCTGACTAAAACTTTGATTGGTAGTAATGCATTAGTATTGACTTGAACATCAAATTCCGGTTCTATTAAGTTAATTTTGGGATATTCGTCTGTCAGTGCAATTACTGAATAATTAATCGGCTCTTCATTGCTATTTCCGGCGTCATCAAATACTTCGACATAATAATATCCTGAGCGATTTATCCTAAATGACGAGTTGAGTTGAGTTCCGGAGATTGAAAGAGCATATTTTGTAGTATCGAGCTTAGTATTGGATTCCTCAGCTGTTTCCATGCTTACATTAGCAGTTACAAATACAATATTGCCTTCGACAACAGGTTTGCTGCTGAATACTGATATTTCGACTCTGCTGCCAAGTAAAGCCGAAAGGTCACCATTTTTCTCATCGAAATATCTTGGTGCTGTATTGGTATATGATGGGTAAATCAGTCTGCCGTTGATTGAACGGACAATTGGTTTATCAACTACGCTAATTTTCCCAGTTTCAGTAACAATTTCCTCGCTAAACCATTCAGTCGAGCCATAAAATGTTATTGAACTTTTTAATGAATTTATCGCATAGACGTATTCGCCGCTTTCATTGGGTTTGAGTTCGATTTTGTCAAAATTTGATTGCAAATCTTCACGCAAATTCAAATAGATTTTGTCCGGCATCTCCCCTTTTACAATTACCTTGATTTCTACTGCTTGACTTCTTAAAATCGTATCATCTTTTGGTTCGATGTCAAGTGTAAATGGCACCGGAGGTAAAAATGATGTCGAAAATTTGGAGATTCTGAATAAGGATTCGCCTAATGTTGTACTGAAAATTGTAAGCGATGCGATGAATACAGAAGCAATCGCAAAGAACAATATTCCTGCTCTTTTCAGTTTATTTTTATCAATTATTACTGTGAAATCTAAATCTTTTACAATGTTTGAAACGTTAGAATAAGCTGCCAAAGCCAATTCGGGCGATGCACCACGCGGATTGTCTATGAGAGGCACCAATTGCATTGCATTGCACAAATTATCTTTAACTTGGGGGTAATATTCGCCAATTCTAAGTGCTATATCGTACTCCGTAGGATTATTCCTAATTCCTAAGGCTCTCATCAATGCAGGGAATAAGTACCAAAATGCTGCAGCTGCGGTCAATCCCACAAAGACCGTTACAAGTGCTGTTCTGAACATCACACTTCCGTGAGCGATTGATTCAATCACTGTAATCAGAAATAACGCGGCAAAAGCAACTATCAGTGTACTCAACAATCCTGTAAGCAATAAAACACTGCTTTCAAGCCGCCTGACAGATTTCACTTTATCAACAAGTTCAGAAAAATTTATTCTATCGGTTTTCATTATAATTCCTCAATTACTTAATGCCCATACTATAAGATTAGTACCAAATTTGAAAGCAAGTTCCCGCTTATCGGGAGGTGTTTTGTGGATGTCGGGCGGTGCCCAACCATCGCTTGGGTTTGTTTCGTAAGTAAATACTACACAAAGTCTGCCACGGTAAAATAGCCCAAAAGTTTGGGGCTTTTTCCCGTCATGTTCGTTTATTTTTGGCACTCCATTTGGAAATTTGAAATGTGCATGGAATATGCCATGTGAAAATGGCAATTCAGCAAATTCTTGGTCGGGAAAGACTTTCTTCATTTCTTTGCGAATGAAAGGGTCTAAACCGTAATCATCATCAATGTAGAGAAATCCCCCGTTTTGCAAATATGCTCTCAAACGACGCACTTCGCTATCTGTGAAGTTCACATTGCCGTGCCCTGTAAGAAACAAAAATGGGTAATCGAAAATTTTATCGGTGCTCAAGTCCACAAATTCGTAAACAGGTTCAACCTTCAGATTTGTGTTACGCTGAACGTACTTCAAGAGCTCAATTTCGGAAGCAGGGTCATTGTACCAATCCCCACCACCGGAATATTTCACTCTGGCAATTTTAAAAGATGATGAAATTTGTTGTGCTACCGCATCGGACGTCACAAAAATCATCATGATTATTATTAGTTTTGTTATATTTCTCATTTGCTGCTTAAATTCAATTCTACTCTTTATTTTGACGAAGCACTTTGTCATTCATTTCAAGACTTCTTTTGCCGATGATTACAATCTTCTTTTCATCTTTTTTGAATGAATCGCACCCGTACATATCAATCAAATGTTCGCGAACTTTCATCGAAGGGTAGGCTTGTTTAAGTTCGGCAATCTCGTCAGTCAAATCGCCACCTTTGAGCAAAACATACAGTCCGGAATCGGATAGAAATTTGTAGGACCAATCAACAATATTCTTAATACTGCTCACGGCTCTCGCCATTATGAAATCAAATTGTATAAATTCTTTTTTCCCGATTGCTAAATCTTCGGCGCGGATTGTTGCGACTTCGATTTTCCTCAATCCTGTGTGTTGAGCGAACATTTCGGTAAGTTTGACCTTTTTCCTGATTGAATCAATCAACATCATATTGATTTCGGGATTTGCGATTTTGATTGGCAATCCCGGAAAGCCGCCGCCGGTTCCAATATCAAGACATTTTGATTTGGAGCGAATCTTGACGTATTTCAAAATAGCCAAGCTATGTAAAAAATGCCGTTCAAAAATATTATCTTCGTCTTTGCGTGAAATTAAATTTACTTTTGAATTCCAATAAATCAACTCATCACGGTAGCGTTCGAAGCTTTTGAGTTGCTCTAAAGTTAGAATTATTGAATTTGCTGAACAGATTGTCCAAAATTGAGTAATGTCCATAGATGTATATTGCCGTTAGAAAGAATATAATACCTTACTTTTCTGTCATTGTTACGACGTACAACCGAGCAGAATTGTTACATCGTGCTTGCGATTCTTTGCTCAACCAGGTGGAACTTGATTGGGAATGTATCATTGTTGATGATGGAAGCACCGACGAAACCTTCAATATTTGCAGAAAATACTTAGACGCAGACCCAAGATTCAGGTATATTTTTCATTCAAATCGCGGTCAAGCCCTTTCAAAAAATGCCGGAATATTAGCATCATCGGGAATTTATGTTACTTTTCTTGATTCGGACGATGAATACAGAAACGACCATCTCGACATACGTCACAAAGTGCTGAATCAAAATCCTCATGTTGAGTTGTTACATGGTGGTGTCAAGATTATAGGAAATAAATTCGTTCCGGACATGAACGATACTACTAAGATGATTCATTTGTCGGATTGCATCATTGGTGGCACCTTTGTGATTCGTAAGGAAAAAGCTATCGAACTTGGTGGGTTCAAGGCACTAACATATGGTGATGATACTGAATTTTACGAAAGAGCTGTCAAAAAAGGTTTAGTGATTGCGAAAATTGCTTACCCGACTTATATTTATAATCGGAATTCACCCGATTCCATTTGCAATAATATCAAAAAGTCAATATGATTGTCCAAAAATTCCCGGCTACTTTATCAGCCAAGAAAGCAAGAATTGCAGATGTAATATCAATCCTTTCGCAGAAATATACCGATGTTAAAATTCAGTTAGAACACGAAAACCCATTTGAGCTTTTAGTCGCTACCATCCTATCTGCACAATGCACAGATGCGCGAGTAAACATCGTCACAAAATCATTGTTTGCAAAGTACAAGATGCCGTCTGATTACTTAATTGTTGATGTTGAAGAGCTCGAACAAGATATTTTTTCAACCGGATTTTACAAAGCAAAAGCGAGAAACATTCGCAGCGCTTGCAAGATGATTATCGAAGATTTTGGCGGCGATGTTCCTCAAACTATGGACAGTTTACTTAAACTACCGGGAGTTGGTCGCAAAACTGCTAATGTAATTTTGGGGCATTGCTTTGATACTCCGGGAATAGTTGTTGATACTCACGTAATCCGAATCAGCAACTTGTTGGGATTTGTAAATACGACCGATGCAGTAAAAATTGAATATGAACTGATGAAAATAATTCCGAAGGAGCATTGGGTGATATTCACTCATTATTTTATCAATCACGGACGCAACACTTGTATCGCTCGCAGACCCAAATGCTCATCGTGCGAAATTGCTCATTTATGTCCCTCAGCGCATATTTGACGAATACTCATTTCCAATCAAGTTCAGTTATAATATACGATATAAAATATTTTCACTACTTTTGAATGTTTGAAGAATCAACCGAAAAGCAAATGAAAATCAGTGTTGTCATTGTCACCCGAAATAGAAGCGAAGATTTGAAGTTTTCAATCAATCGCTTTTTGGCTCAAACTTACGAGAACAAGGAAATTATCGTCATAGATAATGCTTCCGAAGACAATACAACCCAAATGATGAAAGAAAACTTCCCCGATATTAAATACCTCAGATTACCGGACAATATTGATATCAAAGGGATAAACATTGGAATCGAAATGTCCGATGGCGATATTATTTGGCGAACTGACGATGATTCAAGCCCTGAAACTGATGATGAATTTGCAAAAGTTGTTGAAATTTTCCAAAAGCACGACAATGTTGATATAATATCATGCGAGTGCATCAATGTTCACGATAACTTTGGTGTATGGAATTGGTATCCCTTTGAGCATGATAAAATCAATGTGCCTTCGGATGGCTACAAAGCAAACTTTTTTATCGGCGTTGGAGCAGCTATCAGACGTAGAGTTTATGACAAAATCGGTGGTTTTTGGGAATGGGGTCATGAAGAGATGGATTTTTGTGCCCGCGCGATTTTGGAAGATTTCAATGTACGATATTTCCCCAACATAAGAGTATTACACTATGCTTCGATGGGAGGTCGCGCCAAACCAACACGTTGGATAAAAATGACTAAACAAATAATACGATATACTTGGAAATATTTCAGATTTTTCGATGCTCTTGGCAGAACTTTAGTGATAATATTTCTTCAGTTTTTCGATGCTTTTCGAATGCGAGTCACTATTGGTGCTTTTATCGAAGGATACTTGAGTATTATACCTGTTATATTATCAACGAGACGCGACGAATTCACACCGATTCCCAAAGATAAATACTACGACGTCACTCTTGGAGTTAGCGAGTCCCGCAAAGTTTATATTTACATCAAATCATTTTTTGTTCTCAAATTCAACAAATACTTTAAGAAAAAATGAGAGTTTTACAATTATCGCCTCAATTTGTATTTCCGGCAGATGACGGTGGCAAAATCAGCATATACAATACAACAAGAACATTGAAATCCTTAGGATGCGATGTCACTTTTGTTACTTTTTCGCGAAATCCAATCCCTCAAAATCATTTAGAACACTTTAAGAAATATGCAGATGTTCATGTAATTGAATATTCAACACGCAATACTCCAATTCGCATAATCAAATCATTATTAGACACTTACCCGATTTACTTAAGAAAACACATCAACGATTATCTTAAAGAAAATTTGAGCAAAATCGTTTCTGAAAAGCAATATGATGTGATTCATGCCGAGCACTCAAGCATGGCGCCACTTGCTTTGTATTTGAAAAATTTGTTGAAAATTCCGGCTTTCTTACGATTGCAAAATATTGAACATCGGATTTGGGAACGTTATGGTGAATTCTTAAACCCATTCGACCCAAAAAAGTATTATGTAGCTCGACAAGCAAAATTGCTCAAGTCTCAAGAAGCTAAGATGTTTCCTCAATTTGACATGTGTTTTACGATTACGAATGAAGATAAAAAGTTGGCTGAATCAATTGCTCCAAGCGGAAATTACATGACAATTTATCCGGGAGTTGATTTTGAAAAGTTCACACCAAACAGTACAATCGAAAGAAAAGTCAATGAATTTGTTCACATTGCATACTTTAGATGGATACACAACGTCAATGCAATTACGTGGTTGATTGACGAAGTTATGCCTGAAGTGGTCAGTTCACATCCCGAAGTGAAATTTAACATTATTGGCAAAGGAACTCCCAAACAGTATGAAAATAGAACAATAAATCGAAGTGAATTTTTAGGCTATGTCGAGGACATTAACCAATACATGAATAGAGCCTCATTCTTCGTGGCTCCTTTGTTTGTCGGCAGCGGCATCAGAATTAAAATTCTTGAAGCCTTAGCAATGGAATTACCTGTAATAGCTACTTCAGTAGCTGCTGAGGGTATTCCCGGAACGAAAGAAAACGGAATCATCATTGCAGATAACAAAAGCGATTTTGTTGCAGCTATCCGACATCTTTTAGACAAGCCTGATGAAGCAAGAAGATTGGGGGTTGCCGGTAGAAAATTTGCAGAGGAGAATTTCGATTGGGAACATAACATTTCTAAGATTTTTGAAATTTATAAGAAATTTCATCCACAATAGTTTTTTTATTTTAAACTTTCTGTGTATTTTTGTAATCTTTGGTAATAATAAACAACATAAATGGGGATAAGTCATGGCAAGAATATGTCAATTAACAGGTACAAAACCAATATCGGGTAATAACGTATCACACGCTCATAATAAGACACGCAGAAGATTTTTGCCAAATCTTCAGAAAAAGCGTATTTGGTTACCCGAAGAAAAGCGCTGGATTACTATTAAAGCTACTGCTAAAGCAATCAAAACTCTCGATAAAAAGGGCTTATATCAAATGCTGAAAGATTTGGAAACCAAATAGTTGAAAAAAACTTACAAAACGCAACCAAATTGGTTGCGTTTTTTTTTGCTATTATAGTAACGTAAATTATATTTGTTATTGGATTTTTACTAATTTTTAAAAACATTATTTGTTAATTCACAAACCGGAGATGTATTATGTTGATAGGAATTTTTTTCGGTACAAATACCGGAAACACAGAAACAGTTGTTGAAATACTCGAAAAAGAGTTGAAAGGAAGTGGATTTGAAGTTGATGTTCATGATATGTCAAGCGCTTCAGTAGATGACATGGCAAAATACGACCAATTCATTATTGCAGTACCAACATGGAATGATGGCGAATTGCAAGATGATTTCGATGCTGTATTTGGCGAATTTGAATCATTTGACTTTTCAGGCAAGAAAGTTGGATTTGTTGGTCTTGGCGACCAAGACGGTTATCCTGACAACTTCCTTGATGCTATTGGCATTCTCGGAAAGCCGGTTCTCAAAAATGGTGGTTCAATCTTTGGGTATTGGCCCACTGACGGCTATGAATTTACAACTTCTGCCGGATTGGCAGAAAATGGCAAATTCTTTGGACTTGGAATTGACCAAGACAACCAAGAAGACCAAACCGAAGATAGAATCAAATCTTGGGTTGCTCAAATCAAGGGCGAACTCGGAGCTTAATTTTAATTTTGGGAGTTTTTTAAAAAAGGGTTGTCTTATGCAGGCAACCCTTTCTTCTTTTCAAGCAATTCGATACAATGAGGGATGTCTATCCAATCAAAAACCTCCGCATCGGCAATAGTTATCAGATTATCTGCATCACGATGTGTCGTGGTTGGGTCGCCTGAAAATTTGATTGCCATCATAGCTAATTCTTTGGCACCCTTAATATCGGTTTTTTCGATGTCGCCAATGTGCAATGCTTCCGAAGCCTTTACATCAAATTCATCTAAAACTCTATGAAAAGTTTTAGGATGTGGTTTGGAAACTCCGGTTTCATCACTAAAGCTGAATGATGTGAAATATTGCAGTATTCCATTGTCTTGCATAAGTTTCTGAAGTGTAGTCCCCGGTGTAAAACCTGTATCGGAAACAATTCCTAACTTATATTTCGATGCCAAAATAGGCAAAACTTCGCTCACATTTATCAACATTTTGGGTGGATAGTTCAATATTGAATCGGAGAAAACCTGTGTGACTTTGTCTATTGAAGGTTTTGAATATGGTAATTTCAAAAAGCTCCAGAAAAATTCAATGGTTTCTACCGGCTTTGGTGTCCTTTGTTGATTAATCCAAATATTGTTGAAAAATTCCCAGGATGCTTTTAGAGCCAAATCCAAATCTTCATCTGTAACCGCAGTTCCGAGATTAGAAATCTCATCCATTATTGTGTGGTAGCGTAGTGCATTTCGATGTTTGCCGCCTGAGGAATCAAATAAAGTGTTCCAGAAATCAATAGTAATTACTTTTAAACTCATTTTTACTCTTATGAAATATTATGTCACGATGCTTTGCACCTAAAATTTTATATTTATATTTGAAATTATGATTATGAAACATTTAAAAGCAGTCTGTGTCTATAATTTATGATGAAGTTTAATACCATATTTATTTTGTTAATTTTCCTGTATGCGGATAAGGCACTTATATCGCAATCGGATTTTAGCATTAATCATGGTGATTCGATTATTTCGGACCCTCAGATTGGCTCTATGACAAGAGGCAAGTATCATTTTCAGCACTTTGTAAGCCCTGCTCCGGGACTTGACAAAGAGCATGTGCAGCTATTGGTAAATACTGTAACTGGTAATCTACTTTACTCAAGAACCGATTTCCGAAGTAATGAAATTGGCTTTCCGATTAATGCAAAATTCACCTATAATAGTCTTAGCTCTTTCAACGGAAGATTTGGAGCAAAATGGCAATTTTCGTATAACATAAGATATTGCACGAACAATGTCAATAAGAATGTTATGATAGTGCTCTCTGACGACAAAACGGAGTTATTCCAAAAAGTTGATTCAAGCTTCCACCCTATTTATGGTGCTACCGGTAAGCTCAATCTCTCTAATAGTAAGTATTCATATTCAAGTATTACAAACGATGATATAAAAAATACAGGACTAGTTTATTACCATTTCAATGAGCCTGATAATCATTATGTCAGCAATATAGTTGATAATTTCGGAAATGAAATCAATTTGCAGTACGAACAAAACAGATTGACACAGGTTCTATTTCCATCAGGCAACAAACTGACTTTGAGCTATACTGATGAAAAGCTGAAAAAACTGAGATTTGGTGATACTCTTGAAATAAGCTATGACTATGATGAGTCAGATAATCTCGTAAAAGTTACTTATCCCGATGCTTCGATTTATAGGTATGAGTACGATGATTGCAACTTGTTAAGCAAAATAATTTATCCCGCAGGAAACAGCATCAATGTTGAGTATGAATCAGACCTTTCAGTGAAAAATTTGACGCTCGGCAGCAATGTAAAATACAGCTTTGAAAGCAATAGAGCCAAAGGAGCGTTTAAAGTAATTTTGCCGAATGGCAGCTTTTACAAATTTGATTCAGACACACTTTTCAGGACTACTCGAATTACGAAATCAAACGGTTCCACAGTGTTGCATAGCTATAATGAAAAATACGAGCTGACGGCAATTGAAAATCCCGGCGAATCCACAAGCAGATTTTTCTACAACGATTTGGGTTTACTTACTATGTCAATCAATCCTCTGAATAGACAATCTCTGTACTCGTATGATTCTTTTGGAAATCTATTGGAATATACAGATGCTGAAACAAATAAATGGAAATTTATCCGAAATGAACTGGGAATCATAAATGCAATATCAGATGGTAATAAAAATTTTGATTTTGGCTTTGACAGCAAAGGCATATTGAAAAGTTTCGAAATTGATGAGGTCCGCATAAGATTTGATAACGATACTAAAGGAAATCCAACTCGAATACTTTTTTCTGACAATATCCTCTATGATTTCCGCTATGACCAACTATGCAATTTTTCCTCATTTACACAACCGGACCGGATAATTTATATGTTCGAGAACAATTTCAAAGGCTTGTTCACCAAAATTGCTTACCCAAATAATAGTTCAAGACAGTTTGAATATGTCAATGGCTCGAATTTATCAAAAGTCATACTTAATGATGGAGTCGCCGTCAGTTTTTTATATGATTCGGCGGGGAGACCAAAATCATTCAAAATCGGTAATTTACCGGAGTTCATTGCCGATTACAAAAGTTTCGATACAATTAAATTCCAAACCCCAATATCAACTCAAGCTCAATTAGTCTTTGATAAAAATCGAAAACTTGGCTCATTGCTCGACTTCAATAATGTTGAATACAAGTACGAATACGACGATAGGGGCAATTTGATAAGAGAATATATTGGTAATAACTTAGTTTCGAACTTGACTTATAATCTAAATAATGAAATGACAGAAAGAACAATCTTAGGATTCCAAGAAAAATTTTTGTATGATAAATTATCAAGACTTATCTCATATTCAAATCCAAATGGTACAAAACTATTCCAATATGATGTCTTTTCCAACCTGACTAACTATGTTACTCCTTCCAATGTTCAATATGTATTTCAATATAACTTTTTGAACAATCTCGAAAATGTTATACGCAATTCACAAACTATTGCTACTTTCAACTATGACTTATTTGGAAATCTAATCGCACTAAACAAGCCGGGACAACTTCACATTGGTTTTGAATACGACCTTAATGGATTAGCCAAATCTATATCAATCAACAATGGCACACCCATACAGTATAAATACAATTCCCTCCGAAAAGTGTCAAGCACTGACAAAGGGCTGAATGTAATGGCGTTCACGTATGATAAAATGAATAGGCTATCAGACATCAAAAAAAACAATCACAACCTTCTAACTTATTCATATAACCAGTTAGGTAAAGTTAGTGAAATTGTAAATCAAGACTTACAAAAAATAAATTATGAATACAATGCCATAGGTTCATTAAAGCAAATCACTCAAAACGGCACTACTCATAAATTGCTGACATCACCCGGAAGTATGTCAATCAGTTTTTACAATAACTTCAATTATACATATAATTTCAATGACTTTTATAAGCTGATGTCTGCAACAAATGCCGCAAACGACGAGATGAGAATTTATTATGATGATTCTGAGAGATTGAGCGAAATTTTTGCTGATGGGTTGAAATTTGGACTTACATATAGCAATAGCTTATTAATCAGTTCTTATACAAATGGCGATAATAACAGATTCTCTTTGAACTACAGCCCAATAGGAAATTTGATTTCAATCATTAACCCAAATTTGAATTCGACAGCAATATTATATAATGTACATGGTGATATTTCAAATTATGTTGATAGTGAAAATAGACCGATCGCTTTTCAATATGAAAATGACTTAATATCTAAAGTTAGTTTCCCCGGAACTGATTCCATTCGATATATTTACAATCAGTATGGGCAGAAAATCCAAACAATAACTGAAAGAGGCTCTTTAACAAATTTTGAATATAATCCTTTTGGTCTTCTGTCGAAAGTCTATGATGCAACCAGCTCAAAGTACTTTTCGTATGACAGTGATTTGAATCTGGCACAAATTGTAAATGAATTAAATGATACATTGAAAATAACGAATCAAAATAATCGCATTAAGAGCATTCAAATGTATGACTTCGACTTATCTGCCAACTATCTGAACGGAAAACTTGTCTCAGTAGATTTGAATGGGACGCCATTTTCAAGAATGACTTATGATAATTTCGGGTTTGTGAATTCCTATACCTTTATGACTGATTACAAAATCAATTTCAGCAACAATCACTTAGGAATGCCAAACCAAAAAACAGATTTTGATAATACATCCATCCACTATTTCCGTGATAAAATTGGCAGAATATTAAGAAAAAACTTTCACGATGGCACTTCTGAACTGTTCTTATATATGAATAGTGGCGAAATTTCAAGTTTTATTGATAGGACTAACGCGGAATTTTTGATTCGATATGATAAAGCAAGGCGACCAATCACATTTGTAGTAAATAGATTTGATTCCTTGCAATTCGGCTACAATTCAGTTGGAGAAATCATAAGTATTGCTGAACCGATGGGAAACAATTTTGAATTTCAATATAATGGGTTAGGTAACCTTACTTCGATAATTTCGCCAAACGATTACCTACTAAATTTCAGATACAATAAGCAAGCTAATGATTTCAAAATGTACGATAAAACCGGTGATACTACCACATTTAGATTGGATAATTATTATAGAATTGTAAGCAAAATTGACAGAATCGGACGAACAATCAATTCGAGATTTGATAATTTTGGCAATAAGATTAGCACTACTCAAAACGGTGATACAAATTATTTCTATCGGGAAGATAAGTATGGTAGGATAAGTAACTACACAAACAGCTCATCAATGAATGTGTACAACTACAACGGTAAACAATTGAAACCGAGTTCATTAAGTAGCGATGGTGTCGAATTTGCTATCAACTCAAGCAATAGTTTGTTTGAAACACGAGTTAACAATGTGCTCCAGTCAACTGTAAATTTCAACTTGAATCAAAATGTAACTTCAGTTTCAATTCCGGCAATCGGCACTTATAATTATTTTTATGATGCAAACCACCACTTGACACGTATCAGTCACTCAAACAAAAATTTAATCACTTCCAAATTTTCACCATCAGGCGAACTTGAATTTTTCGATTATAATTCATTGAAATACGATTTCCTCTACGATACGAAAATCAACTTGCAAAGTATCGTAAAAGACGGCAAAAAATACGCTTACTTCTATGATGGAAACTCAAATTTGATTATAAAAGATTTCCCGACAGGGTTTGATAACTTTTTTGAATATGATGAATGGAACAGATTGAAAATTCGATTTGACCAAGCAGATAACGAATTTGATTATACTTACACTGGCATTGGGCAAACTGAAACGATTTCACGAACAAGTCCCGATATTGAACTGATAACTTATGAATATGATAAAGCTGATAGGTTGCATCACTTAAAGAAACTATCAGGCGGACAAGAAAATATAGTTACTTACCAATATGATAATCTCGATAACTTGAAATCATTATCGGTTAATGGCGAGAGTTTGATTCAAATTAACAAAGCAACAAATTTCATAGTTGATACGGTCAGATTTGGAGCTAATCAAACAATCATTGTCCATAAAACCAAAAGTGATTTGCCAAAACGCATACAATACGATTATGGCTTTGAAGTTCGATATGATTATGATTCGAAAAACAGACTCTCCAATCTAAGCATTTACTCTTCAGGAATTTTGAACAAATCATATAATTACTTCTACGACAATGCTGACAGATTGTTGAAAATTTCGAGCGACACAGATACATCGCTACTTGCTTTAGCTTATAACGAATGGTCGGAATATACCAAAGTTACTACTAAAGATATTTCAACGATTTACAATCATGATGATACCGGCAGAATTATATCAAGGAATGAAAATGGAGAATTGAAATACTACGAATACAGTTCAAACAGTAATATTCCTCATAAGATTGGCGATGCTACCATCTTTACAAATGAATCTGAGAATATCAGCTCTATAGCTGTTGGCGATGAGCAATACAGATTTTTCTTTAATAACGAAGACCAATTAATAGGTTACTCGGCACCGAATGGCGATTTCATCACTTTCCGTTACAACAATGAAGGAATCTTATCCAAATCAATTGGCAAAGATACGAGCCATTATTTTGATATACCAATCGAAAGTCAATCCCCGAATTACTTCGCTCTGACTAAGAACAGTGATTCTTTGAAAGTAAGCAACTTTTTTTATAAACTATTCGATAATCATGAAATCTTATTTTCATATGATTCTTTGGGCAGTCCAAACCAATTGATAAAAGATGCTTTTGGCAATGTGCTCGCTTATTCATCGGCTGATTCGATTATTTTTTCCGAATATTTTGCTTATGACGAGGTTGATGAATCAAATTCTCCAAATCAATTATATAAATTCAGGAACTTAGTTTCTATACCGGAAACGCACTTGTATTATGACGGAGTCGATTTCTATCATAAAGATTTCAAAATTTATATCACTCGCAATAAGCGATTAGAACAGATTTCATCTTTTCTGCCTACACTTAGAAAGATGAAATCAAAACCCGATTTGAGCGACATAATCAAATATTATGTTGATTCAGATTTGGTAATCGGAAGTACCGACAAGCATAGTAAAATAGTAGAGCAAATCAAGAGAGACAACTTAATAGGGGAAATGATTGATGAGGAACTAAATCTACAATACAATCATTTTCAGACTTATAAAGTACGAAGCGATTTTAACCAATATTCAACAAAATTCAATTTCTTAGGTCCGAAAGTTATTAATACTGATTTGATTGTTAAAGCATCAAACAACACAAAGCCCGTATTTGAAATCCTCCCAACAGGGATGGAGCAACTTATCGATACCATATTCCAACAAGCATATTTGGAGCCAATAATTAATGATTATAAAAAAATTCCTCGTTACTCAAGCAATCGAATCGAGAATATTTTAAGTTTGATGACATTTTTAGAATTCGATGATGACGACCAATTCGTACGAATCCTCAAATTGATTGACAAACTTTTATCAACCGGCCAATATGAGTTACCGTCAAATATTACAGACATCTCTCCTATTTGCATTGATTTCGTAATGATGGATTCTATCATGCGCCAAAATGATTATGTTCGTTTTGTGGTTGATGCTTCAGAACCCATAGACCAGTGGCAGGAATCCTTGAAAAGTCTTCAAGAAAATTTTGAACTGTTTCAACAGGAAATCTTGGAAAACCGGACGAATTCAAAACATCATATAAACATATTCAATCCTGGATTTAAACTGTATAAGCCAAATTTCGATATACCGGAAGGCATCAATCATGTACCGAAGGTTTTTTATGATTTCTTAAGATTGAAGGAAGATAACATTGCAAATGTCATGTCCAAAATGTTGCGTTTAGACTACAATGATAAGTTAGACACAAGATGGAAATACGACAGAAAAATTGAACTACCATACAGATTCGATACTCTTGATGATTTGAATTTAAGAAATATTAGACCCATTTATCAAAATTATTTTCGTTTTCTACGTTAATCTATTTTTACATAAACTTTTATTAAAAAATCCAAAAGACGCAAACATAAATGAAATATACAAAAAGACTGACATTCCTAAAAATCTTCTCAATTTCTGTACTTGTATTATTAGGTGCTTGTTCAAGCTCACCCAAAACCACGAAATACGACATTTCGAATATTTTAGCCAAAGGTTTCATTATGAAGGTTGACACTACTAAATTGCAAAAAGCAGCGATTAGTCACGTAGTCCGTGGGTCAACTCTCCAAAATCAAGGCGAATTTGCTCTCTCGGCAATCGAATTTCAAGAGGCATTGCGATACGACCAAAGCCCGGGAATTTATCTTGCATTAGCCAATTCATACAGGAATTTGTACAAATTTGAATTAGCTCATGAAGCTATCAGCAATGCTATCAAATTAGACCCGGAATTTGAACCCGCTTACTTGCTATTAGTTGAAATTCTTATTCCACTGCGAAGATACGATGAAGCCATTCAAACACTTGAATATAGTTACGAAAAATTCGGCAAAGATGAACTTTTGATTTATATCGCAAGTGTTTATGAATATACAGACAAACACAAAGCACTAGAGTACTATTCCAAAGTCCCTGACGATAAATTAGACTTGTTTACATTGTACCGAATATCGGAAATTTCGAAGTCATTGAAAGACACTGTAAACCAAAAGAAAACCCTAATGAAAATGATTGCAAAAGCACCGGATAATTTCAATCCGTATAGTGTACTGCTTGATTTTTATTTGGAAAACAAAAACGTTGAAAGTGCATTAGACTTGGTTTTTTCGTCTGAAAAAAAGTGGAACTTTGAGGATGTGAAATCAATGTATTCGCGAGTTGGTGCATATTTTTTGATGAATTCGTTCGAAACTGACACAACGCAAGCCAAAAGATATGTAGAGCGGATTGATAACAGATTCCAATTTGAAGAATTCATGCAATTTGTCGGCGGAGCTGTTAATCAGCAAATAGGCGATACTGTCAAAGCTGATAAGTTCTTGGATTTCTTGCTCAAAAACGGTGAAAATGAATCATTCAATGCCGTTGAAATTGCTCAAATTTATGTGTTTTCCGGCAGATGGGACAAAGTCATCGAATTTTTGAAGGATTTTGATGGTGGCGAAGATGATATGCGTTATCATTATTTTCTCGGAATTGCATATATGCAAACTGATGATTATCAAAGTGCTGAAAACTTAATGTTACAAGCATTAAAGTTAGATAGAGATAATGCCGATATATTGTCTAATCTTGGTTATATTTATCATGAGTTGGACGATTACGATAAATCGAATCAATATTACAAAAAGGCAATGATGATTATACCTGATAATGCTTTGTTGAATAATAATTATGCTTATACACTTTCGGAGCAGAACATTGATTTGCACAATGCTCTGAAAATGTCAGAATTGTCTTTGAAGGAAGACCCCGATAACGCGTCTTATCTCGACACGTACGGTTGGATAATGTTCAAAATGGGGAAATATGATATAGCTCTTGAGTATTTGTTAAAGTCTTACGAAAAAGCTGAATCTGCGTCGGCTGAGATTTGTTTGCATCTTGTGGAGGTATATTTGAAGTTGAATGATATAGAAAATGCAAAAAAATATCTTCAGATTGGTTTAGAATTGTTTCCGAAAGACAAAAAATTGTTAGATTTGTCAGAGAAAATTAAGTAAAGAAACAAAATCCTTAAAAAATATTGGATAGACGATGTATGTAATTGTTGGACTTCTTGTGGTTTTTGTTTGTGTATTTGGGGGATTCTTTTGGGCTGCAGAATTCAATATGGATGCAGTTGCCTTTTTCCTTCATCCTTATGAATACATTATTATTGGTGGCGCTTCAATCGGTTCGATGTTAATCGCTAATTCTAAAGAAATGAATGGTCGCATTATCAAGGGCGCAATGGGCATATTTAAAGGTGCCACAGTTACCAAAAAATCATACACTGAATTGTTAAGGATGCTCTACGAATTGTTTCAATTTGCAAAACGCGAAGGTTTGATAGCGTTAGAACAACATATTGAAGCACCCGAATCAAGTTCAATAATTTCCAAATACCCCTCATTTCTGGCAAACCATCATGCCGTTGATTTTCTTTGCGATACGCTGAAAGTGGTACTCTCAGGTGGCGTTCCGGCACACGAGTTGGAAGAATTGATGGACATAGACCTGGAGAACATTCATCAAGACGAACATCACCCTCCAGCAGCGCTTAATATAGTTTCCGATGCTTTGCCCGGATTAGGTATTGTTGCTGCAGTTTTGGGTATTATCGTTACGATGCTTTCGATAACTGCCGGTGCCGAAACAGTCGGCAAAAAAGTCGGTGGTGCATTGGTTGGCACGTTTATGGGCGTTTTGCTTGCGTATGGATTTGTAGGTCCAATCGCACGGAATATGGAAAAGAGAGTAGAACAAGAAGCGAAATATTTGGAATGTATCAAAGCAGCACTATTGGCTTTTGCCAAGAGCATGCCTCCTACAGTTGCAATCGAGTACGGCAGAAGAGCTATTGACCCACACAATAGACCAAGTTTTAAAGAAACCGAAGAAGCGATAAAAGGTTAATAAACAACAATGTCTGAACAAAAGAGTCAAAAAGAACAACCTATTATTATAAAAAAGGTTAAAAAAGGCGGCGGACACGGTCACCATGGTGGTGCGTGGAAAGTTGCTTATGCTGACTTTGTTACTGCAATGATGGCGTTTTTTATTGTAATGTGGATATTAGCATCGTCGGAAGAAGTGAAAGTTCAAGTTGCCGAGTATTTCGAACATCCCGAAAGATTTGAACTTTTTTCCGGTAAAAAGAAATCGGGACCCGTACCGATTGAACTTGACTTAGAAAGCTCCAAACGTAAAGCTGAAGCATCCGATTCCAAGGGTGAAGGCGAGTCAATTTTGAAATTTGACAAGGAGACCACTGATACTTTATATCAAAGACTAATGAATAAAGCTATCCAAGACAGTATTTTAGCTCAAGAAAGGGTCGAGCAAATTGGGGATGATTTACGTAAAAGATTTTCACAAATAATGACGGAAATGCCCGAATTGGAGAAAATACTTTCTTCAATAAAAATTGAAATGACAAAAGAAGGACTAAGAATTGAATTAATTGAATCTACCGAGTCGCTATTTTTTGAAATTGGCAGTAGCAAACTAAGCAAAGCGGCTATAGATATATTGAAAGTTTTAGGTCGTGAAATCGGGAAATTACCGAATTATGTTGACCTCGAAGGACATACTGATAGCCGTGGCTATGGTTCGCGAACTGATTACAGCAATTGGGAATTATCAACAGACAGAGCTAATGCTTCGAGGCGAATGCTCGAACGAGAAGGATTGTGGGACGGGCAAATTGTCGAAGTGAAAGGATTTGCAGATAAGCGGCTTCGAAATCCCGATAATCCATTTGATATGACAAACAGACGTATCAGCATACTTATAAAACACATGAATGTTGACCAATTTTTACCGGAGTTATAATGGATGAATTGAATGAAAATGGTATCATCAAAATCTTAGTTGTAGATGATGATTCTTCGAATAATACAGCTATTGAAGCATTAATTAGAATTCATTTCCCTGACATAAAGGTTTACTTGGCTCAAGATGGATTAGAAGCATTTAATATTGCCCAAAACGAAAAGCCCGATATTATAATATCCGATATCAAAATGCCAATAATGAATGGTTTTGATTTACTAACAAAAATCAGAAGCAGAAGCGAACTTTCAGATGCAATCTTCATTTTTCTGACCGCAAATGTTGATAATGACATTTACACCAGAGCCATAGAACTCGGTGCAGATGATTTTCTGGGCAAACCTATTGATAGCAATCGTTTGTTAGTAAGAATCCGTTCATCGCTACGCATAATCAATCTAAAGCGTCAGGTTCGGTCGGAAAATAAATTGTTGATGGAACTTGCAGAAGCACTCGAAAATGACATGCAAGACATGATTAAATTGGCAGTCAAATTTCTCGAAGCCAGAATCCCTGCATCAATTGACATGTTGAAAAGAGTTTCGCAATGTTCTGTGTGGATATTGAAAAATCTTAGCGAATATGATGAAGAAACTCTCCGTGATATTGAAATCGCATCTTTTCTTTCTCAAGCCGGGCGTATTTTCCTACCGGATTCTATGCTAAAAATGCCCGTACTGTTAGATGGAGCACCAACGGACCCACTAATGTGCCAAGTGCCTCAATCCGGAAAGACAATTGTTGAAAGTATAAACCGATTCAAGCATGTTGCATTAATCATCGGTCATATTTATGAAAATTTCGACGGAAGTGGAATTCCGGATAGACTCAAATCATGGCAAATTCCATTAGAATCAAGAATCATAAGAGCATCATTAGACTTTGAAGAGCTTAGAGCATTGAGGAATTTATCATCAAAAAATGCTATCGAAATCCTTAGAAAGGAATCCCAAAGACTTTATGATAACAGAGTGGTGATACTTCTCGAACAATATTTGAAATCACATGATGAGGAGTTATACGACCCCTTTGAAATGGCTGTTCAACTTGCAGAACTCAAAGACGGTATGATAATAACTCGTGACATTTATACAAACAAAGGTCTTAAATTAATACCTTCTGGTGCAACACTATCAACTAAGACAATAGAGCGGCTGATTTCTCATAATGCGACTGACCCCATACTTGGGAACGTTCATGTTAGAAAAGCTTAGTCTTTAAAAGTCTAAGCCCATAGAAATCAAATAATTTGGTTCAGACCATCCTGTATATTGATTTCGCCAGGCAATGTCAACTTTCCATGGTATTCCCAAGAAATAGCTCCTGATGCCAATGCCGGTACTCATCAATAGATTGACAGGTTGTAAATTTCCGTTTTCGTCTTTACGGGCATATACAAAATCATTATTCCATGCTCCGCCAATATCGAAAAATAGCGCACCGTTGATACCCGATATGAGAATTGGTAGTGGACCTGCTACTAAAGCTGTCAATAATGGAAATCTCAGTTCAAAATTTGATAAAAAATATTTATTACCTGTTAACTCAGCAACTTGCCATCCTCTCAATGGAGTTTGAAAAGCCATGAAAGCAAAATCTTGAGGCTCGTTAAAAGGTAAACGATCGTTCTTGAACTTACGGTTTATCCAATTATCGGTGCCACCCATATAAAAATTAATCGGGTCAGGACCAAAACTTGCAGCACCTGCTGTTCTTGCAGCAATGCTAATCCATTCGCCTAATGGGAAATAAATTCTATAATCTGCGGAAAACGTCAAGAACCCTACTCCTGAAGTCTCAGACAGTTTAGGCGAGGCAGTAACATCTACAAAAAATCTCGAGCCGTCACGAGGTCCGTAATAGCCCCATAATGTATTATCATGAGTGTAACGAACATTAGGTACAATTAGAAAACGCTCATCTGACGGAAATTGTGGCACATCGACATTCTCTCGTGTTAAGAACATAAAATTCGTTCCAAGTTCAAATCGTTGAAACATTGTAATTGGATATGATGCTTTCAAACCTGTGCCAAAATTACGGAATCTATGGTAGTAATTATCTGTTCTCAAAACAAATGCTGATGTATGGAATGCACTTATTTGATAATCTATCACTTTCGGCAAATAGTTATATGCAAGGTAAAACTGACTGTTTCTCAAATCCATCAATATATTTGCTTGGAAAAATATTTGATGGTCGCCTAATACATCACTAAACAGCATTTGGGTAACACCTTGCATTCCATAATAAGTACTATAACCGGGGTTTCCCATTACTAAATCGGTAGAAAAAGAAACCTTGTAATCGTTTTCTTTAAAATCCGAAATTTCAACTTCATTATTTTGAATGTTTTGGTCACGTTTCACCAAAGCGTCAATATTTGGAGAAACCAATTTTTGCTGTTCGAATCCAATTTCAAAATCACCATAACCAACAAGTTTTTCTTCTTCGGATTTTTTATTATCGCTTGCAATATTATCAATAATTTTCTGTTTTTCGCTTTCGCCTTGCTTGAACTTCGTAAGTGGCAATTCGTCAAAATCTAATTTTTTCTCGAGAGGATATCTCATCATATAAATATCATAGCCACCGTTGACTTGAGTAGTAAATAATAATTTTGTGGCATCTTTCGATAAAGCTATTTGAGTTATGGCATTAATTGAATTTGTAATCGGTCTTGATTCTAAAGTATTTAAATCAAGCACATAAACGTTACTGATACCATTTTTATCCGAGCTGTATAGTATTTTGTCCTGACCGGTTAATGGAGTCACTGATGACTTATTATTATCGGAATCAAAGGTCAATCTTCTGATTGAAGCATCAGCGATTGTCAATTCGTACAAATCTGTTTGATAAACATAATAGTTCCACATTTTGAAAGATTCCAAAACAGGAGATAGATTAGTTGACCTATCCGAACCGAAAAATATCTTAGAATCATCGCCTGACCATCTTAAAAATTTATCGGAAAAGATGTCGTTAGTAATGTTGGTAAGATTTTTGGTTTTCAAATCATAAATGTAAATATCACTTCTGTTTGTTTCAGAACCTATGAAGGCAATTTCATTTCCGCTATTAGACCAATCCACAGATGAAATAGATATAATTCCCGGAGTAATTTTATCATAATCACCTGTTTCGGCATCAATTATGAAAATAGCATCTTCCCCACCGGATTTAGCTGAAACGGCGATTTTTTTCCCGGTTGGGTCCCAAGAAATACCCGGTGTTAACATATTCAGGTCTTCAAAATCCTGCTTCCTAAAGCTGCTTACTAATTGGCGAGTCGAATTTTTGTCATCTATATCTCGGACAAAAATGCCAAAAGTGCCGCCGGGAGCAGAAATAAAAGCAATCTTTTCGCCATCGGGTGAAATCGCCGGAGATGAGTTATAGTAAGTCCTGTCCTTATAATGGTCTGTCACAGGAGTCGAGAAATCTTTTAAATCGGTAAATATTTCCAAGTCGGGCCAATAGTACCTCTTCAAATCTCTTTCCCATTTTTCGGAAAAGCTTTCTAAATCCATTTGGAAGGCGCTTTCAAAAGCTATGTTAAGATTCCTATGAATCTTCAATTTATTGACAAAATCTCCAACTTTTTCCTTGCCATATTTATCAGCTACATACCAATAAAAAGTTTGACCACCGCGATAAGCTAAGAATCCATTCAACCTATTCAGAGGTGGAAGTTTTTCACTCAAAAGCAAATCACGCATAAACATATCTGTTTCGGTATTCATTCCACGCAAACTTTCCCATTCGGCAAGTCCTTCATTGAGCCACAATGGAATCATAAAACCCGAACTTGAAGAAATAGCTGATTGGAAAGTACCACCATAAAACATATCATTGAGTACAGCATGTACAAGCTCGTGATGAATAACGTGGTCAAGTTGAGCGTAATCTCCTTGGAATGGCACTACGACACGGTTTTTGAATAACTCTGTTACGCCGCCGACTCCTTCAGGCATGAAGCTTCTTATCACATTGGTTTGTTGAAATTCATTATGAGCCGCATAGACTATTATGGAAACTCTACCTGTCAATCTGAAGTTTACTGTGCTTTGGATAGATGCAACAGCTCTTTCGGCAGATAGTGCAGTATATTCTGCAATATATTTATGCCCTTCATCATAATAAACATCAAAATTAGCGGATTGGATGTATTTCCAATTGAAATTTCTATACTGAACCTTATTCTTACCAAATTGTTGTGCAGTCATTAATTGTGAATTTGCATCCACAAAATTCAAAGATATTAATATTAGAATCAAAACATTTATGCTACGAACGAAATTCGACATTGTCTCTCCGGTTAAAAATCATCTATTCTAATAGACACATGAATGTCCAAAAGGTTTCAAGTAATGACGGGAAAAAACGATTTTAAGTTAAAAAAAAAGCGTCGCAACGGACGCTTTTTGTAAATAAAATCAAATTTTAACAAATTACTACCAACGTATATTCAATTTTCTGGCAGCAAGTGCATCATCAACTCTTCTGATTGGAGTGTTCAAGGGAGCAGAAGTTACTAATTCAGGGTTCTCTCTTGCCTCCTGAGCTATTTTATTCATAACATCAGCAAACTGTTCGATATTTTCCTTTGATTCGGTTTCAGTAGGTTCAATCAACATACATTCGTGAACTATTAGCGGGAAATAAATCGTCGGGGCATGAAAACCGTAATCCAACAATCTCTTGGCTATATCTTTGGCACTAACACCCAATTCCTTTTGGTAATCGGCAGAAATCACAAATTCGTGCATACCGAATTCGGTATATGGAATTTTGTAATTATCTTTGATAAGTGCTCTCAAGTAATTTGAGTTAATTATAGCATTTTCAGATATTTGCCTCAATGCTTCATTGCCATGCATACTGATATATGTATAAGCTCTGATAAACATTCCGAAGTTGCCGAAGAAGGTATGGACTCGACCAATTGAGTGCTCTTTATCGAAATCTAATTTATATTTATCATTATGTTTCGCGATTTGTGGAATCGGCAAATAAGGAATCAATCTTTCGCTTACACATACCGGACCTGAACCCGGACCACCACCACCATGTGGAGTCGAGAATGTCTTGTGCAAATTGATATGAACACAATCAAATCCCATATCTCCGGGACGTGCAATACCCAAAAGGGCATTCAAATTTGCACCATCCATATACATCAAACCACCGCAACCTCTTATTAGTTCTGCGATTGTTTCGATTTCCTTTTCAAATATACCTACTGTATTCGGGTTTGTTAGCATAAATCCGGCAACATCATCGCCAATTTTGGAACGTAAATCCTCAATGTCAACCATCCCTTCGGCATTTGAATCAATTTCTACGATTTCGAATCCTGCTATTGCAGCAGAAGCAGGGTTTGTGCCATGTGCCGCATTCGGAATGAGTATTTTGGTTCTTTTAGTATCATTACGATGTTTGTGGTAAGCTCTAAACATCAATATACCTGTTAATTCGCCTTGTGAACCCGCAGCAGGTTGCAAAGAAACACCTTGCATACCTGAGATTTCCTTGAGAACTTCGCCTAATTTAAACATAACTTCCAATGCACCTTGAGACATTTCGTCGGTCGAATTGGGATGCAAATCTGCAAAACCACTCATAGATGCAACAGTTTCGTTGATTTTAGGGTTATACTTCATCGTGCAAGAACCCAAAGGGTATAAACCTTGTTCGATGTTGTAGTTTAAATGGCTCAAACGACCAAAATGGCGAGCTACTTCAATTTCAGCAATCTCAGGCAACTTTGCGGCTTCTTTACGTAAGAACTGTTCCGGAATGGACTTTTGCATATCGGAAGTTCCGACATCAAGCTTTGGCAAAGAATAACCACGTCTTCCGGGTCTGCTTTTTTCAATTATTATCTTTTCCATTTTTATTTTGTTAAAATAATTCTATAAATAATGACTTATTAATGCTCTTTTGGCGGCAATTTGTTCGGCGTCTTTTTTGCTTTTGCCATTACCAATACCGCTCTGAATTCCTTCGATTACGACAGCGACCGTATAGTTTTTATTGTGAGGCGGTCCATCTTCCTCAATAACGATATATTCAGGAGATTTCTTTCCTTCCGCTTGGACCAATTCCAACAATCTGCTTTTGTAATTTGTGTCGTCCAGTAATGATTCTTGAATAATCAAAGGAAACATTTTGTTTATTACGAATTTTCGGGCTTCATCAAGACCCAAATCCAGATAAATAGCTGCGATTATAGCTTCCATAGCGTCTGCAAGAATAGTTTCGTTTCCTGCTTGGACTGTTTTAGCAGCACTGTGGCTAATACGCAAAAATCTCTCGATATTCATTTTCTTGCCACAGACAGCTAATGAATGCTTGTTCACCAATCTTGAACGCAGCTTTGTTAAAGTTCCTTCGCTGTCAATATTGTAGTAAACAAATAGATACTCTGCAACAATCATATCCAAGATAGCATCACCGAGAAATTCCAATCTTTCATTTGAAGATGGTGACTTCGACTCGGCTTGCACAGGGTATGAACGATGCGTCAAAGCTTCTTCATAAATACCTATACTACCGATTTCAACGCCAAGAATCTCAGTAAAACTTTCTCGGACATCACCTATTAAAAACCCGAGCTCAGGGAATTTATCCTTGAGTTCGGATTTAATTACAATTGAACTTCCCGTATTAAAGATTTGCGAACTATTAATTTTAGGGAAATCACTGTTCATGTCATTCACTTTATTGTTCGTATGCTTTAAAACATAGCGAAGCATTGTGTCCACCGAACCCGAAAGTATTGCTAATAGCAGCTTTTATTTCGCGTTCGACAAATTTGTTTGGAGCGTAATTCAAATCGCAATCGGGGTCAGGCGTATTATAATTGATTGTAGGTGGAATCTTCGAATTCTTGATTGCCATCACAGTAGCGATAGCTTCGATAGCACCTGCAGCACCCAACAAATGTCCTGTCATGGACTTCGTGGAGCTAACAACTAAATTATATGCATGGTCGCCGAAAACGGTTTTAATCGCAGCTGTTTCATTTCTGTCATTAAATGGAGTAGAAGTACCGTGAGCGTTGATATAATCAATGTCTTCCGGCACTAATCCCGCATCTTTAATACATAATGACATAGAACGAACAGCACCTTCGCCACCCGGAGCCGGTTGAGTAATATGAAATGCATCATCGGTCAGCCCGATTCCTGCTATTTCGCAATAAATATCGGCACCACGGTTAAGAGCATGTTCCAAAGTTTCGAGAATTAAAATACCTGCACCCTCGCCAATCACAAAACCATCACGGTCTTTGTCAAAAGGTCTGCTTGCAGTCGCAGGGTCTTCATTACGAGTTGACAAGGCTTTCATGGCATTAAAACCACCAACGCCCATCGGACAAACGACTGCTTCGCTGCCACCGACAACCATCATGTCTGCATCGCCTCTCTGAATCAACATCAAAGCATCTGCAATAGAATGCGATGACGTAGCACAAGCTGAAACGGTTGCATAGTTTGGTCCCTTCAAGCCCCATCTGATTGCTACGTGTCCGGCAGCAATATCCGATATTAACATCGGAACAAAAAACGGGGAAATTCTATCGGGTTTACCATCACGTTCATATAGATTTTGTTGTTGATGATGATATGTCCACATACCTCCAATTCCCGAGCCGATGATCACACCGATTCGGTTTCTGTCAAGCTTGTCGAAGTTGATTTTTGCATCTTCTACTGCCATAGCAGCCGAGGAAAGGGCATATTGTGTAAATAAGTCCATTCTTTGGGTTTCTTTGGCACTAATGTGTAAAGTCGCTTCATAATCTTTGACTTCACAAGCAAACTGCGTTTTATATTCTGTAGCATCGAACTTTGTAATAGGTGCAGCACCACTCTTACCTGACAATAAACCACTCCAGTAATCTTGGAGCGTATTGCCAATAGGTGAAACCGCGCCCATTCCGGTAACTACTACCTTAGGAAAATTATATTTTGACATAAGCTACTCGCTTAATTTATAATTAATTGCGTTCGTTTAGATAGTTGATTACATTGCCTACAGTTTGAATTCTTTCGGCATCACTATCTTCGATTGTTATATCAAACTCTTTTTCAAATTCCATAATTAACTCTACTGTATCTAACGAATCAGCCCCAAGATCTTTTGTGAATGAAGCGTCTTCTGTAACTTGTGAGCGTTCCACTCCAAGTTTTTTCACAATGATATCAATTACTTTTGATTTTAAATCCTCTGACATTTTGAACCTCAAAATATGTTATTAAAAATTATCTAAAAATGTATTTTTTAAATTGCTAATCCACCATCAACATGCAAAACTTGCCCTGTGATGTATTTAGAATCGTCTTGAGCGAAAAAAGCAACAACATCAGCTATTTCTGAAGGGTTTGCAACTCTTCTTAATGGGATATTCTCAACTAATTTTGCCTTTTGTTCCTCGTTAAGAGCATCGGTCATGTTGGTTTCAACATATCCCGGCGCTATCAAATTCACTAAAATATTCCGTGATGCCAATTCCTTTGCCATAGACTTTGTCAAACCCACCAATCCGGCTTTTGACGCCGAATAATTGATTTGCCCGGGATTGCCAATTGTGCCGACAATCGAACCGATATTGATGATTCTGCCATAACGCTGCCCCATCATAGTCCTGATTACTGCTTTTGAGCAATTGAACGCACCCTTGAGATTGATATCCATTACAAAATCCCAATCTTCAGGTGACATTCGCATCAACAAATTGTCTTTTGTCACTCCGGCGTTATTGACAAGTACGTCAATTTTGCCTTCGGCTTTGACAATTTTGTTAACCGATTCGGCAACAGAATCAAAATCTGAGACATCAACAGCGAAAAATTCGATATTATTCAACAATTCGGAATTGCCGTCAACAAATCCTGCCAAATCGTCTGGAATTGTACGGGCAAAAACTTTCACTTTAGCACCCAATTCGGCAAATTTGTGTGAAATTGCCCTACCGATGCCTTTATTGCCGCCTGTAACTATTACTATTTTTTCTTTCATGAAATTTGTAAAATTATAAAATATAAAATTAATGAAAATCTTTGTCAATTATAAATATTTTTGCAAATCTTGATAATTATCTATGCCTTCGATTGAAAATTCTGATACTGTTCTTTTGGCTAAACCTTGCAAAACATTGCCCGGACCAATTTCAATTACTGCTTCAAAACCGTGCTGATTCATGTTTTCCATCGTTTTCGTCCACAGAACAGGTGAAATCAACTGGTTGATGAGCAATTGTTTAATTTGCGTTGCATCAGTAACAGGTTCTGCTGTGACATTTGCATAAACAGGGACTTTAGCATCGTAGAACTCAATCGAGTTAATCTCTGCTTCAAGCTCCAATTTAGCAGGTTCCATAAGAGGCGAATGGAAAGCACCGCTAACAACGAGCTCTTTCACCATTCTCGCACCTGCTACTTTGAATGCTTCGACATTTTGACGTAAGTATTCCGCCGAACCCGAAACGACAATCTGTCCCGGAGAATTAAAGTTTGCAGGAACTACGACATTGCCCTCGCCTTTTTCGGTTAATTCACGGCATACATCAATAAGTTTTTCGTCATCAAGATTGATAACGGCAAACATTGTACCAGGCAAATGCGTACCCGCATCGAACATCAGTTTTCCTCTTTTCGCAACAAGCCTTATAGCATCATCGAAACTCAATACACCTGCGGCATACAAGGCAGCATATTCGCCAACCGAATGCCCGGCAACTCCCGAAAAGTCAAGTTTTTCTCCAATTAGACTGAATACAACTGCCGAATGCAAAAATATTGCCGGCTGAGTATATCGAGTTTCTTTCAATTTTTCAACCGGTCCGTCGAAACAAATCTCCGAAAGATTGAATCCTAAAACTTCATTTGCGTGGTTGATTAAATCCTTAGCAAAAGAAGAATTTTCGTAAACATCTTTCAACATGCCGACATATTGCGAGCCTTGTCCTGAGAATAATAGTGCTGTTTTCATTTTCCCAATCCTGCTTAGTCGTTCATATTCCATTTCAAATAAACGGCACCCCAAGTAAAACCTGCACCAAAGCTTGACAATATCAAATTGTCGCCTTTGTTGATTTTTCCGTTTTGGTACCACTCCGAAAGGCAAATAGGAATTGTGGCAGCAGTAGTGTTGCCATATTTTTCGATATTTATCATAACTTTTTCGGGGTCGAGTTCCATTCTATTGGCAGTAGCAGCAATAATCCGCAAATTTGCTTGATGTGGCACTAACCATGAAATATCGTCACTTGTGAGATTGTTCTTTTTCATAATATCAACAGACACGTCTGCCATACCTTTAACAGCATGTTTGAAAACTGCTTGACCATCTTGATAAATATAATGTTCTTCCGCTGCAATTGTTTCGGCAGACGATGGTTTTAGACTTCCGCCTGCTTTTTGGTGCAGATACTGACCGCCAGCTCCGTCAACATGTAAGATTTGGTCAATTATTCCCAGATTATCGTCATTAGATTTTTCTATTATACAAACTCCGGCGCCATCTCCAAACAGGACTGCTTGAGCACGGTCTTTAAAATTGACAATCGAGCTCATTTTATCAGCGCCACATAGTAATACTTTTTTCGCCATGCCTGATTCAACCAAACTTTTTGCAGTAGCAATAGCAAATACAAATCCCGAACAAGCTGCTGAAATATCAAAACCCCAGCAATTTTTAATATCGAGTTTGTGTTGGACTAATGCTGCTGTTGACGGGAAAAAGTGGTCGGGAGTAACCGTTGCCACCAAGATACAATCTATTTCATTTTTGTCTATACCGCGTTTTTCAATACATTCCAAAGCTGCGGGAACTATCAAATCTGATGTTCCGCCGGATTTTGCAAATCTTCTTTCTGCAATTCCGGTACGTGCCATAATCCAATCGTGAGTAGTTTCGAGATACTTTTCAAAATATTCGTTTGTGTAAATTTCAGGTGGTAAATAATGTGCAATTGATGTAATTGTTGCTGACATTTTGAGTGACTTTAATTAGTTTATTAATTCTTTTAGTGTAGATTCTATTGATTTGTTAACTTCTTTCTGAACCATTTCTTTGGCTCGGACCAGCATGTTTTTTACTGCTTCGGGCGATGATTTGCCATGACCGATAATTACAGCACCGTTGACGCCAAGCAAAGGCACGCCGCCATACTTTTGGTAATCAAACTGTTGCAAAATATCTTTTAAGACCGGAACCATCAGACCCACTTTTATTTTTTTGATGATACTCTCTTCAGAGTAACTTTTAATTTTCGATTTTAAAATTCCCAAGAAACTTTCAGCAAATTTTAGAACGATGTTTCCGATAAAACCATCACAAACTACAACATCAGCGTGAGCCGAAAAAATATCACGCCCTTCGATATTTCCGATGAAATTCAGAGGACTGTCTTTTAGTAGTTTGTAAGTTTCACGCACGTCGTTAGTGCCTTTGGTCTCTTCTTCGCCAATATTCAACAAACCAATCTTGGGATTTTTAATCCCGAGGATTTGTGAAGAATAGATGCTTCCCATCACCGCAAATTGAAAAATATACGATGGCTTGGCATCAACATTGGCTCCGACATCCAACAATAGTACGGGATTGTCTGTAACAGACGGGAAAAAAGTACCGATAGTCGGTCTGCTTACCCCTGCAATACGCCCCAATACTAAAGTAGAAGTAGAATGAACTGCACCCGTATTACCGGAAGAAACAAAAGCATCAGCTTTTGCATCTTTGACAAGTTCAATCCCTCTGTAAAGCGACGAATCTCTTTTGCGTTTGATTATATCAGTAGGTTCATCATCCATTGCAACTTTATCTTTACAATTTATGATTTCGAAATCACGCGATATATTCAAAGATTTGATTCTTTCCTTCAATAATGATTCATCACCTGTAAGTATTATTTGGACATCATGGTTTTGAGGGTTGTTCATAAACTCTACAGCACCTTGAAGTTCATTATCGGGGGCGAAATCGCCACCCATAGCGTCCAATACAATTTTTATCTGGTTAACAGGCATTTGAAATCATTAAAAATAAAATCATTAAAGAGAAGCTAAAGCCTTTCTACCATTGTAATATCCACATTCCGGGCAAGCGGCATGGGATAATTTTACAGCAGCACATTGGGGGCAAACTGCAGTTTGCATTGACGTTGCCTTGTAATGAGTACGTCTTTTGTCTCTTCTCGATTTCGAGTGTTTCCGTTTAGGATTTGGCATTTTTTACTCCAAAAAAAAATTAGTTTATTTTTATGTTTTTTAACTTCGACCATCTATCATCAATATCTTTTTCATTTTCCTCGCGAAGTTTATCTGCAACTTCGGGAAAAATTTCTTTCAGTTCCTTGTCTCTAAATTCAGGAGCTATTCTTTTCAGAGGCAACTCCAATGCAAGGCTTTCCATCACGTAAGGCGAAACATCAATGTACTTGTAATCTTCGCGAATGATTACCTCGTTATGCTTATGTTCTTGATCCGTCAATTCCAAAAATGCTTTCGTATCTGCGATGAAAGACATAAAAAGCTCAGACTTAATCGGCTCGTCAAATTCGATTAAAGAACGGTCACAAATGAGTCTCGCAGTGCCTTTCAGCTCTGCTTTCAAATTGTAACGATGACCCAATTTGCGAACAATCCCTTCAAAATGTACATCACCCACAAATTCCTCAATAGGGCTGTTCAATTTAGATACCGGCTCGACAAGTGTGAACTCATATTCGCCATCAGCCATTCCCGATATATCTAATTTTAACATTTTTTTAATTTCGTATCAAAACAATCTTACAAATTTAAGAACTATTCTGCCTTTTTCCAAAATGAAAAAGAGACTGTTCATAAAAAACAGTCTCTTTTTGTAAGATAAAATCTCTTAATTGTCGCAACCGCCTGAATCTTGGAGCAATTTCAAATTTTTTGAAGCTGATTGATTTTTAGGGTCAATTTTCAAAACTTTCCTGTAATTGGTACAAGCGGATTTTCCGTTACCTAAATTATGATGTGCAATTGCAATATATAAATAGGGATATGATTCATTTTCAAAAACGGTAGCCCAACGTTCACCAACTTTAATAACATCGTTAAATTTCTTTTGTTCCATGTACATACCCGCTAATTTATTGAATCCTTGAACCAAAGCAAAGTTATTTTTAGCTGTATCTTGACGTCCCAATTCTATCAATTTTTCAAATTCAATAGTCGCATTGTCAAAATCTTGACTTGATGCTAATGCATCAGCAAGGCTCAATCGTGCGAATAAGAAGGTGGAATCAAGCTCGATTGACTTTCGTAGTGGCTCAATTGCTTCTGCAGGTCGTTCGGAAAGCAGGTAGCTTTGACCGATTAAATAATGCACGATATTTTCTCTGTCATCATTACATTCGGCATAAGTCAGCCTTAATTTCAAAATGTCAATTGCCTCTTGATACTTCAAAATTCGTTGGTAAATGTAGCCCATTTGGTCCATGACCTTACAATTTTCAGTCGGATTAGCTTTTGCTGTTCTATCCCAAATCGCAAGTGCGTTCACTGTATCTTGAAGCAACAAATAAGCTTGTCCCCATCTTTGGAAATCTAATACCGACATTGTCGTATCTTTGTCTATGCTTTCAAAAGTAGTAATTGCTTTTTGATAATCTGTCATATCAAAATAACCTCTTGCTAATAGTATTGACGCTTGAAGTTTGACTGAATCAATTTCTTTGACAACTATTTCGAGGTGATACATTGCTGAATCATATCTCTGCACTTTTTCAAAAGATTGTGCAAGCAGCCAACGTGCTTCGGAGCTTGATGGTCTCAACTGAACATATTTGCTGAGTGCATTTGCAGCATTGCTGTGTTGGTTTGCCATGTAAAATATGCGACCTTGTTCGTAAAAAGCCCTTGCATTATTGGGGTCTTGTTGAGTGACTTTATTCCATTCCTCTAAAGAACGGGTGAAAAGTACAGAAGATAATTCGTCGTCCATTTCACGATTTGCAAGCCAAAAATATGATGTTGCCAATTTTTCGCGAGCTGCTATATTATTCGGTTCGATTGCAAGTGCTTCTTCATAATTTACACGTGCTAATTCATACACTTTTTGTTTGAAATATAAATCGCCTAAACCAATATATGGCAGCGGACTCTTTTTGTCCATTTCACGTGCACGAGTGATAATCAACTCAGCTTGTGATAATGAATCTGCGCGCAGATAAATATTTGCAAGTTCCAATGTCAAAGACAAATCCTTTTCATCGCGTTTGATGGCGTCATTAATTGTTTCTAAGGCATTTTTAACATCGCCGGAGAGTGATTGTGATTTTGCTAATTTGAGTCTTGCTTCCGAACTCTTACGATTTTCTCTGCTTGCACGGTCGTACATTTTTATGGCATCAGAATATCGGTTGTAGTCCAAATATACATCTCCTGCCATCATTAGCACATCAAAATCATTAGGGTTTTGATTCAACACACTTGGAATCTCTTGAAGAGCAGCTTCCATATCACCTGTATTTATATGCAAACGTAATGATTCTTTGGAACTTTGTGCAAGTGCAGTCCCTATACCTATGAACAAGAGTATCGTTATGATTCTAAAAAACTTCATTTTAATATGATTCCTTATTTATATAATAATCAATCTTGCTTAATTAACCTGAATTGTCCAAATCCGGGCACAATTCCCAATTCTTTGAAATATGTCTGAACAATAAATTCTTTCGAGACAAAAGATGCAAACCAAAATGCCTTACTCATTGTACTCTCTTGAATTAAAACGCGGTATTGTACTATGTACGGGTAGCGATTTTGCACAATGTAGGCTTGATGCACCGTTTGTGGTGGTTCGCGTTTGCCGTCCTGATTGATATACGATACGTTCAGTACTTTCCAATCTGCTTTGCGCGTAACATGTGACAAATATCCAATCCCAATTGCTTTGCTATTACCGCGGATATAATTTTTGACAGAGTCAACACCGTTCAAAAATTTCATCTGTTTTGTATGCTTTTGATTTCCCAACACCAATTTCAAAAAGTTTGCATATTCTGCAGAGCGAATTGAATTACAAACAAATTCAGGTTCAAATCCGACTTGCGGATAAAATTCATTAAAAGATTTTTGCGTTGTTAAAATTTCAACTAACTGTTCGTGATTGATTGTATCGAGTGGAAAATCGCGATTTACATAAAACACTAAAGCGTCCTCTGCAGCAATCATTTCGGTTCGTTTGACATCGAATTCAGCCATCAATGAATCTTCATCGGGAAGGTAAGCTCTCGACACGATAACTGCTTCTGCTTGACCGGACAGAATCAAATTCATAGCTTCACGCGAATCTACAATTTGGGAAACAAATTTGATATTAGGGTAAGCATTTTGATACATTTTGAAAGTGCTATCCATTACTTTAGCAATGGATTCCTCACAATAAATCGTTAAGTCGCCTGCATTAATCGAAACAGTGTCCGCCTTCTCAAACTTACTGTCGCATGAAATCAGTAATACAAGCAATATGCTAATCATCAATAAAACAAGTCTATTCATCATCTGAATCCTCCTCAATTCTGTATCGTTTATTTTGACTATAGAACATTATCAATCTGTATATGCCAAAGAATACGAACACCGAACCAAATACTATTCTAAAGTGAGAATCAAATTCGGGCAATAAAATACCGCTCAGGATCAGTATTCCAATTATAACTATCAGAGACCTGACAGAGTAATTTACAATTTGTAATAGCAATTTTGCACTTCTATTAACTGAATATCTGAGCGGTAAACATATGTCAATATTATCATCTAAGTTTGAACTGGATTGGAATACTTACCCAGCACATAATCGGTTGTGCATTTTGGATAGCCGGAGTAAATGTACCGTAGTCATTCACGGCATCCATAGCTGCTTGGTTAAGTAATTCGTTATCACTAAATTCAATTAATTGTCTGCGGGCTTTACCCTTTTCGTCAACAAGTACACGAATTATAACTTTGCCTTCAACACCGGCTCTACGAGCTAATTCGGGGTACTTGATGATTTTTTGGAGCTTTGCTAAGTCCACACCCGGTTCCTTTTCAACAGGAATAAATGCATCCGGTGCAGGTTCTTCCACTCTTGTCTGAACTACTACTCTTTCACCCAAGTCAATGTTTGCAGCAAATCCACCTAAATCAAGACCGTCACCACCTGCCGAGGAAGCTCGGCTCATGACATCAATAGTAGCAAAGTCTTTCATTTCTGCAGTAATTTGAGCATCAGGTACCGGAATTGGGTTACCGGCTCTTGCTGCAGGACCTGTGTTTACAATTTGTTGAACAGGTGGCGGTGCTTCCATGGCTTCATTAGTTTGCGGAGCAAGGTCGTCTAACCTAACTTTAGCCAAAGGCGCCATTTTAGGAGCAGCTTTAGCCCCGCTGGAAGATTGGACAGCAAAGACATAAATAAGTAGTAAAATTATTGTTAGTCCCAATGTAATAAGAAAGCCTCTTAAAGTATTCTTATTAATGAAGTCTTTCAATTCAGAAGCTCCGTAACCTGATGGTTCGGGCATTTCGATTGTCAATCTGGCAGTTATTTCCGACATCTTACAACTCCTTAATTTTTTCCAATTCTTCTTCGCTCATTTGCGCAATTGTAAATCGTCTTTCACGTTTCTTAGGGTTACCCTCTTCGTCAAATTCTTTTGTAATTTCGGCTGTAATCAAAATTTCAGCCATGTTCAGTTCGTCGAGTATGTTGACTATTGTTCCGTAATCGGCATCATTGGAAGGCTTAACTGCAGTAATCATTCTATTTCGCTTGCCTTCACGTAAATTTTCAACTTCCGACAATGCTCTTATTTTATTCAATTCAATTTCTTGTGGGTCTTCATTTCCAATTGCATAGAAAATCTTATTATCATCTCTAACAAATAATTGCAATAATTCGGATTCTTTAACTTCAACTTGGTCAACAACTTCGGGTGGAATAGACATTTCCATCACTTGCGGCGTTGCCATAGTAGTTGTGAACATGAAAAATGTCAACAATAAGAAAGTGATGTCCACCAGTGGAGTCATATCAAGATGATAGCTGACTCTTTTCATTTTTTTTCGTTTAGAGGCTTTACCTCTTTTCGATCTTTCGGCTTTTAATTCACCGCCGCCTGCCATTTTTCTATCCTTTAATTTTGTTTTCTAAATAAAAGACGTTACCAATCTTCAAAAAGTTACAAATTCTATGCACCTTTTTTCTCGGTCACGTAATTAAACACAGTAGCACGATTTTTTCGTAAAATATCCATTGCATCCCATACCCATTGGAACCTTAATCGCTTGTCTGCATCAATAGCAAACACAGTTTCGGCTCTAATTATACGAGTATTTCTAACGAGTTCATCCAAGGATTCGAGTGTAACGCTTAATTGGGCTTTTTCTTTCATATCTTCGGGAACAGATTGCGTCAACTTCCATACCTCTGCACGGTCAGCTTCGTTAAGCAATTCGTAATAGTATGTAGTGTCTGTTGTAAGCGAATCCACAGCTATTTTAATAATAGCCAAATCCTTATCAGGAACTTTCGATGTATCGGCAGTTACTTTAGGTCTTTCAATAACAAATTTTTGTTCACTTTCGGCTTCTGACTTAAATTTTGCAGTAAACATGAAAAATGTTAGAAGCAAAAAAGTGATGTCCACAAGTGGGGTCATATCAATAACGAACCCCATCCTCTTTTTCTTTACTTTAGGCACAGAATACTCCTTTTGTGCAAATTTAAATTAGCTCTTAATTCTTACGGTAAATATCTGTGTGATATTTAGAATCGCTTCGTCAATCATATAAACGAAATTATCAACTTTAGTTGTGAAGTAGTTATAAGCAACAATTGCAATAATAGCACCAACCAAGCCGCCTGCGGTATTATAAAGTGCTTCGGAGATACCGATAGAAAGCTGAATCGCTGATACTGTACCGGAAATTGCCAATGCTTGGAATGCTCTAATCATACCGAGTGTTGTTCCCAACAAACCTACCAATACAGCTACAGAAGCAATAGTTGACAAAATTACAAGATTTTTTTCTAACAAAGGTGTTTCCAAGTTCATTGATTCGTCAATCGCTCTTTGAACTTCAGAAACCTTCTTTTCGCCCGGGAATTCCGGGTCGTGTTCGATTTCTTGGAACCTGACGATAGCGGAACGAAGTACGTTTGCCATACTGCCCCGCTGTTTGTCGCACTCGGCGACGGCTCCGTCTAAGTCTCCTTGAGTAAGTTTTGTAATAACGGATTTGATGAATACTGCGGGATTGCCTTTACCTTTGGCTTGACCAATTGAATAGGCTCGTTCGAAGATAAAAGTGATAGCAATAAGTACGAAGGACATTAGCAAACCGACAAGTGGTCCACCTGTGTAAATCATGCCTGGTACATTTCCGGGTTTAGGTTCGTGTTTGATATCAGGGTCGTTAAAGTTATTGGGATTTCCCATATAAATATAAAAAATCAAATATGCTGTAAGCAACGATAATGCGATTACTATCACATTGAAAAAGTTCTTCATAAAATCTCCATAAAAATTATGATTTGATAAAAATTTGTTTATTTAGTTAACAATATTCTTGCTTCGTCTATGTTTGAAGCAATTGCAAATACAAGAGTCAGTTTAGTAATAACAAAAATATTTTCGAGCGATTTACTTACATTGCAAAGCACTATCTTACCGTCACGCTTTGCAAAATTTGCATGAGAAGAAATCAATACTCCCAAAGCCGTAGAATTAAGATACGTAACGTTGTTCAAGTCTATTATCAAATGTTTGACTTGATTTTCGGTTAAACTCATTAGGGTGTCTCTCAACTCATCTGTTTCGGCTCCACCTATGAATTGCCCTTTTAAGGTAAGGATTGAACCACCAATTTCTTGCTCAACTTTTACTTGCGACATAATAACCTCTCATTTAAAATTAAATTATTGCTTCTTAGACAAAAATACAAGTTCAAAATTAATAAATTTTTATCGAATGACAGAGAACAAAATTATAATATATTAACTAAAAATGCTATTATTTATTGCTTAAGCTTAAAATACATCATATCTTAACACTAAATTAACACTTTATTGGCACCAATTATCAATCTGTCATGACCGGATAAGTCAAAAACAACATCGATAACTTTGTCTGACAAAATTTCCGCCAAATCTTTACTTTGACCTGCTCCTATCTCGAACAGAAATTTCCCCGTCGGATTCATGAATCTCTCAATTATGCCATTAAATCGCCTATAATAAGTAAGCCCGTCATTACCGTCCGTATATGCAATTGATGGCTCATGAAGCAGAATCTCTGCTTGCAGTTCTTTGCTTTCGCTCAACGGAATATATGGCGGATTAGAAATGATATAATCGAACATATGAGGGAACTCATATTCAAAAACGTCGGCATGAATCAATTCTACTTGTACATTATGTAGTTCGGCATTCAGAGCGGCAGTTGCAATAGCTTGCTCAGATATATCTATGGCTGTAATCGAGGCATTGGGATACATTTTGGCAAGTGTAATTGCTATACAACCTGTTCCTGTACCAATATCCAATAATGTAAAATCCTTTGATTTAGTAATTTTCGAGAAATGCTCGATTATTAGCTCGGTTTCAGGTCTCGGTATCAGAACATCAGGTCGGCAATAGAATTTCAGTCCATAAAAATATGTTTCGCCCAGAATGTATTGAAGTGGTTCCGAAGCAATTCGGCGCTTAATCATTACCTTCAGCATAGCGAGTTCCTTCACACTAAGCGGTTGGTCGAAATTTGAATAAAGTTTGACTCGGTCGTAGTTAAGAATTTTAGAAAGCATCAATTCAATATTGAGTCTAGCAGATTCAATATTATGATTGTTCAGGTATCCGGTACCCCAATCAATCAATTTGACAATAGTCCAGATGCTTTCCAATGGCTAAAGGTCTCTACCCAATAGTGATAATAATGCCATCCTAATGAAGACTCCGTGGATAACTTGCGTTTGGATCAAGCAATTTGGATAAGTGCTCAAACGGTAATCTAATTCAATTCCAAAGTTTACAGGTCCGGGATGCATCAAGACTAATTCAGGTTTTCGGGTAAAATGTTCGTATTTCACACCATAATATTTCGAAAATTCCGTGATTGATGGTAAAATGCCCGATTCCATTCTTTCTCTTTGCAATCTCAACACCAACATTACATCCGCCCACTCTACAGCGTCATCAAGCGATTCAATTATCGGACAATCCCAAATGTTACGATTACGTGGCAAAAGAGTTCCGGGGGCGCATAAAGTGACTTCAGCACCCAAAGTTTTGAGCAAAGCAATGTTCGACCTCGCCACCCTGCTATGAATGATATCACCAACGATACATACTTTGAGCCCTTTGACATCTCCAAAATGGCGATAAAGAGTATATGAATCCAATAGTGCTTGAGTTGGGTGAGCATGTTTGCCATCACCTGCATTCAAAATCACACCACTTGTGTTTTCTTGCAAAAATTGAGGAACCCCGGATTTGCCATGTCGTACAACATACATTTGTACACCCATTGCTTCAATCGTGTGAAGAGTATCAATTAGGGATTCGCCTTTGGTCAGACTGCTTGTAGCAGATTGGAAAGAAATTGTGTCGGCTGATAGTCGCTTTGCGGCAATATCAAAAGAAAGTTTAGTACGCGTAGATGGTTCAAAAAACACCATTGCGACAGTTACACCCTTCAAATCATCAAATTTCTCGCCTCGTTTATAGTGCTTAAGAAAATAGTCGGATTTGTCGAAAATGAGCTTAACATCCTCTGTCGTGAGGTCTGAAGCCTGTAATAAGTAGGGTTTAGATAGCTTAAGTTCGCCCATATAATTCGAATGATTTGTTATAAAAATTCATGCAAAAATACAAAAAAAGCCGTTCATAAGAACGGCTAAGTTTTCAACACGACGAAAAAGTAGAATTATTTCTTTTTCTTTTTCGCTGTTTTAGCAACAGGATTTACCATTTCTGATAAAGCTTTGCCTGGTTTGAATTTGGCAACTTTCTTTGCCGGAATACTTATTGACGCGCCAGTTTGGGGATTTTTACCCATACGTGCTTGTCTTTCCATTACCGAAAAAGTACCGAATCCGATTAAAGTTACACTGCCACCACCTGATAATTCAGTTGATAGAGCTTCTAGTGTACTTTTGATTGCCTTTTCGGATTGAACTTTATTCAAACCCGAGCTTGAGGCAACTGCATTGATGAGATCAGTTTTGTTCATGCCCATTAGCACTCCCTTAAACAATTATGACTAAACAGTTAATTACAAAAAGCCCAAAAAAGAGAAAAAATACTCATTTTTTTATTGAAATCGTATATGAATACTAATGTTTTGAGCAATGTTACAAAAATAACAATACCAAGATAATAAAAAAATATTTCACACGCAAAAAAAAAATGTCATTTTAACGTGTTCCCACCTATATTTTTACATTTTTTTCAATATTTTTTCAAATAATTGAATTTACAGTAGAATAATAGCCAATATTTGGCTACATACATATAGAATATAGATAGTTAGGCTTGTGAAAATTGCTGCAAGTACATCATCGGCAAAAACGAAAAATGCTCCTTCACGAGAATTTAATTTGTCTATTGGAAATGGTTTGAAAATATCATATAAGCGGAAAATGGCAAAAGAAAGTATTACCCAAAATATACTTTTAGGGAAAAATGGCATCAAAAGCACAATTGTCATACCAACAAATTCATCTACAACTACAAAACCCGGGTCAGAATGTCCATCTGATTCGATTTTTTCTACTTGTTTGTATGATATTAGTATCGAAATGATAAGAATTACCAAGGTAATCGGATAAAAATAGTCTTCAGGTAGTAATAAAAACAGTAACGGCGGAATGCTAGCAATGGTTCCGGGAGCATATCGTGCGTATCCTATTCCATACAAAGTTGCAAAGTTGATATAAACTTTTTTGTTCATGTCTTCTTTTTGAATGAAGCAAAAATTTTCCAAAGATAATCAACGAGCGTATAAATTGTGAGTAAGACCACAAACAACATTGTATAATCTATCCAATCGGATTTGAGGAAGCTTTCGTAATCAGCTTTAGTTATTTCCAACATTCCTGTATGATAGAGAAATACGATGAATAGTATTCCTGCTATGAATGCCATTTGAATAAATGTTTTGATTCGGGCGATTTCGGAAGTCTTAAAATTCAATCTTCCGGATGTATCAATAGTCCTGATGACTGTAGTGAGCAAATCTCGGAAAAGCACGATGAGTACCATCCAAAGCGGGATTATTTTCATTGATGAAAAGGCGACAAGAGCAAAACCCGTCAGGACTTTATCCGCCAAAGGGTCTAAAAATTTCCCAAAAGAAGAGATTGCTTGGTATTTGCGAGCCAAAAGTCCATCGAGGTAATCCGTCAATGCTCCGATAATGAACAAAACAACCCCAAGAACTACTGTTTGACTATTATCGGAAATAATGCAAACATAAAAGAAGGGAGCTATGATAAGTCTAAAAATGCTTAAGATATTGGGCAAATGGTTCATATCTTGCTGATTTTTTCCGCATTGTCAATTATTGTAGCAAAAGCTTCCGCATTCAGAGAAGCACCGCCTATCAAGCCTCCGTCAACATCAGCTAAGGATAGCAGTTCGTGGCAATTTTTATCATTCATACTCCCACCATACAAAACTGTCAGGTCTTCCCTATTTACAGAATATTTTGAGTTGATGAAGTCTTTTATCCAACTATGAGTTTCTTGAGCTTGCTCCGAAGTGGCAGATATGCCTGTACCGATAGCCCAAACAGGCTCATATGCTATTACCACATTTTTGATAAGAGCTTTCTCAATCTTTTCAAAGGCTTTTTCAATTTGGATAGCCAATATATGATTGGTCATATTGTTTATCCTTTGCTCGAAAGTCTCACCTATGCACAATATCGGAGTTAGTCTCAAATCGAGTATAGCTGAAAGTTTTTTCGCAATAATTTCATCATCTTCTTTAAAATGCGTCCTACGTTCGGAATGCCCAATGATAATATACTCGCAACCAAGGAATTGAAGCATCTGCGGTGAGACTTCGCCTGTGAAAGCTCCTTTCTCCTCGAAATGACAATTTTGAGCTCCAAGTTTCAAATCAGTGTCTTTGATAATCTCTGCTACTCCGCACAAGCTTGTAAATGGCGGACATACCAGAACAGTAGTATGCATCTCCTTTTTCCAAATTTCGGCGAGAAGTGTTTCGACCAAAATTTTTGATTCAAATACATTTGTAAACATTTTCCAGTTGCCTGCAATTAAAAACTTTTTCATCAGTTACCTCTTTTTTGAATTCCACTTACTCGATTAATTACGTATTCATTCAGATTTGGGTCAGATTCGAATCCATACCCTTTGATAATTTCAGTCGGTGTCGTTATTGTGACAAACTCTGTTGAATAAATTTTTTGTCTCAAATTATCCCATTCCAAAAGCTCTGTTTCGAGCCGACGCCCTTTTGATTCGGCAACTACAATAACATTGCCTTGTGCTAACATATTTTTGGTTCTGTCATCAATTCTTGCGCTATCAGCTGTCAAAATGGAAAATTCGGCTGAATTACGTTCAAAAAAAGTAACTTGCATCCCGCTATCCAGAAAAGTCTCATATCGCTCGTTGTAAATTCTTGCTTTCCGAGCTTTTAAAATTGCTTTCGTAAAACTCGAATCGACAAATAAAACTTCGATGTCATAAGCTATTTGGTCCGGTTTATCATGAATTATCGCAGCTTTGCTTTTGTCAACCTCCTCTTGTTTTCCTTCGAAATCAATATCGCAAGAAGAGCATAGCAATGCAACATTTAAAAAGGCGAATATCAATATGTATTGGTTCGATTTCATTTTATTGCTTGGTTCAAGTCTAAAAGCGTCTTGATGAATGACGGAAATTCGTCCAACTTTATTTGGGTTGCCGCATCGCTCATTGCTTTGTCGGGACTCGGATGAGTTTCGCAAAAGATTCCATTGACACCCACTGCAATTGCCGCTTTTGCCAAAGGTAAGATGAATTGTCGCAATCCACCTGACTGCTCGCCTTGCGATGGCTGTTGAACAGAGTGCGTAGCATCATATATTACCGGATAAGAAAAGCCCGACATAATGGGTAAGCTACGGAAATCCACGACTAAATCATGATAACCGAAAAATGTACCTCGCTCGGTAAGCATGATTTTGTTATTGCCCGTTGAAGCTACTTTCTGTGCTGCTTTTTGCATATCCTTAGCTGCGAGAAATTGCCCCTTTTTGATATTAATCGCTTTGCCGGTCTTGCCCGCAGCTACGAGCAAATCAGTCTGTCGGCATAAAAAAGCGGGGATTTGCAAAGCATCTACATATTGAGCTGCCATTTCGCAATCTTGGATGCTATGAACATCAGTTATGGTTCTGAGATTATACTTTTTTCCAATTTGGGAAATCCACTCCAAAGCCTTAATATCGCCCACGCCTTCAAATGAATCGCCACTCGTGCGATTTGCTTTACGGTACGAAGCCTTGAAAATGAGGTCTATATCATAATCCTTAGTTGATTCCAAAATTGATTCGGCAGTCTGTTCCAACATTTCGCTTGATTCGGCTAAACATGGTCCGGCAATTAAAATAAATTTGTGCAATTGTGCTTCCTTTATGAATTATTAGTACCAAAAATAGTGATTTTTTTCAGACTTACATTGATTAGTTGTGAAATTTTCAAAAATGATTTTCCAATTTACGAAAAAATGTTTAAATTTAAAAGCAGCAAAATTTGCATTTATAAGCAAAAAACCCTTTATCTTTGTGAGTTTGTATAATCAGCATTAGTATAATAATGATAATAGATGCTTTTTTGACCCCATATTTCCCTGAAACTGAGAACCAGTTTGAGGATTCGGTCGTTGTGATGATTGATGTGCTACGAGCAAGTACTACGGTTTGTGCTGCATTGAACGCAGGCGCCAAGGAAGTCATTCCGAGTGACTCGCTAGATAAAGCTGTTAGAATTTATAATAGTTTGAGCCGTGAAGCTCGATTTTTGGGTGGCGAAAGGAATGGACTTATGCCTCAGGGCTTTGATGCAGGCAACTCGCCGTTTGAATATGTACCTGAAAAAGTGAAAGGGCGAAGTGTGATACTATCTACCACGAATGGCACGAAGACTTTTCAGAAAGCGAAAAATGCTAAACATAAAGTTGTAGCTGCTTTTTCGAATAATGCAGTCATTACTGACTATATCAGGAATTTGTTGAGCGAATATGTTTCCAATGATGCGAAGTTGATTTTTCTATGTGCAGGCACCAACGGGCGTCTGAGCTACGAAGACGTATTATGTGCAGGAGTAATCATTCATGAAATTTCTCGCGATTATACTGATTGCACTATAACCGATACAGCAGATGCAGCTCGGAATCTATATTCATATAATGCAAGTGATATGAAAAATTTTCTGATGAAAAGTGACCATGCAAAAATTTTGGCAGCTAATGGATTTGAGAAAGATATTGATTTTTGCCTGACGTTAGACACACTACCTGTGATTCCGATTGTGGGCTCGAACACAATAAGAGCATTGGATATTTAAAAATTTTGTTGAATTATAATTGAAAGATAAATTGGGAAAGATAAAACGAAAATATGATAAGCATTTTAAGTTGATGGCAGTTTTGATAGCAATATTTTCATTGTTGCTAATGCTGGCTCTCATATCTTACACTGCCGAAGACGAATCTAACATCAATATCAAATTTGGAGATTTGTTCAAACTATTTGGTAACGATGAGATTATTGCCGCGAAAGCTTCAACAACTCAAAATTGGCTTGGGCTAACGGGAGCCTTCTTGTCCGACTTCCTTTATAATAGCACTTTGGGATATATTATCATCTTTCTCCCGATTTTGATTATAGTATGGTCGGAAAGATTGTTTACGGGCGGCGAAATACAAAAGAAGTTGATTCGATTCACGATTTTATTTTTTATAGCTTCAATCGGTTTTGCATCTGTAATCGGTTCCTTGCAAAATTTTTCAGTATTTGAAGGAATTCCCAAGGAATGGAGCGGCAATATTGGCAAATATCTTGCTTCTGTCGTGGTTGGATTCGCAGGTGCAATCGGCTCAACTGTTTTCTTCTCCCTTGTAATGCTCATTGCTTTTTACTATGGGACAGAATTCGATTTCAATAAATATTTCACAAATTTCTTCGAAGTTTTAAAACGCTTTGGAATTGGCATTTGGGATTACACTTTGCGTTTGCTAAAAATTGTGAATGAGAAGTCTTACGAAAGTACAGACAAGGTGAAAGATTTCATGAAAACTCAAGAATTCGGCAAAAAACATGAAAATGAGGAACCGAATGCAAACAAAAGCGAAACTGAAATTGAAGAAATTGGTATCCCCGAAATGGATGATTTCGATAGCCAAACCGTCATAAAACGTGAGCCGATACTCAAGATAAACACTCCGAAACCGGAAATAGATTCAAATCCCGTCGAATCGCCAAATCCTTTCAAAAAATTAGGTTTTGCTGATAAAGTGACTCAGCCTCCTCCGCGTGTGATGGATATTGAAAGGTCAAATCGCCCTGTTGCTCCAACACCGGAGCCAATTGAAAATGTAAAAGCTATAGTTGAAAAGAATCAACCGAAAGTTAATACTGATGAAAAACCAATAGTATTAGAGGAACAATTCAAACCCTCTTTAGATAATTTTGAAGAGCCGGTTTTTACAGGAATCGAAGAAAACGATGAAATTGATAGCAATGATGATTACTCAGAAAATGAAATCACTGCGGAAGATGTTGAAGAAGCAAACGAAGACACTAACCGAACAAAATATTTTGACGAAGATGAAAGTGAAAATGATAACATCGTTGAAAATGAGAATGTAAAAGAAGAAAAGGTGATAGAGGAAAGACCTAAGCCTGTTCCGACACCCTCGACTTACATTCAGCCTGAAACTCAACGCAAAGTGAATATTTCAATCAATGATTTCGATGATGATTTGGACGAAGGTGAATTAATTAGCACTGCAATTCACGATGAAGAAATTAATTTCATTACTCCCGGAATAGATTTGCTGAACAACGAAGTCATTGTTTCAAATGTTTCCGAAGACGAGCTTAGAGTGAATGCTCAAATTTTACAAGAAAAGCTGGAAACATTCAAAATTTACATTGAAAATTTGACTGTTACACCGGGACCCGTAGTGACTCAATACGAGTTTGTTCCTGCACCGGGAATTAAAATCAGCAAAATCGAAAGCTATGCCGATGACCTTGCAATGGCTCTCAAAGCCAAAGGTATAAGAATAATCGCCCCAATTCCGGGCAAGGGTACAGTTGGAGTCGAAATTCCAAACTCTAACCCTTCTATGGTGACTTTTTGCGATACAATTAGAAGTTCAAAATTTGCTCAAAGCACTGCATCATTGCCATTATGCCTTGGGAAAAATATCTCCGGGGAAGTTTTCATTGTGGATTTGGCGAAAATGCCTCACCTTCTTATTGCAGGTTCAACAGGTTCAGGTAAATCAGTTGGGATTAATACAATTATCAGTTCTCTACTTTACAAAAGACATCCATCTGAGTTAAAATTTGTAATCATAGACCCTAAGAAGGTAGAATTGCAGCAATATTCCATGCTCAAGAAGCATTACATAGCCATGTCACCCGACATTCAGGATATTATCATTACAAAGCCTGATGATGCCGTGAGCGTACTAAAATCGACAGTTCTTGAAATGGAAATCAGATACGATATTTTAGCATCAGTAGGGCAAAAGAATATAATTGACTACAACGAAAAAATTCTATCTCAGAAAATCAAAAGCACAAAAGAAGTCAAACACCGAAAGATGCCGTACATTGTGGTAATCATTGATGAATTGGCGGATTTGATGCTAACTGCATCCAAAGAAATCGAAGAGCCTATAACCAGATTGGCTCAGATGGCACGTGCAGTCGGTATTCACCTCGTTCTGGCAACTCAAAGACCTTCGGTTGATGTCATCACCGGGCTTATCAAGGCGAACTTCCCTGCTCGGATTGCTTATTTGGTTGCAAGTAAAATTGACTCACGGACGATTCTTGATATGCAAGGAGCCGAGAAATTGCTCGGTATGGGTGATATGTTATGCTTACAACCCGGAAAATCGCAACCCATAAGAGTGCAAAATTCATTCATTACAACAGATGAAGTAGAAAATATTTGTGAATTCATCACTCATCAAAAAGGTTATTCTTCGCCGTATATGTTGCCAAGTATTATCGAAAAAAGCGACAAAAAAATGATTGACCCGAGCGACAGAGACCCATTATTTGAAGAAGCTGCACGGTTAATCGTCCGCCACCAACAGGGTTCGGTTTCACTGATTCAGCGACGCTTAAAAGTAGGCTATGCACGTGCAGGAAGAATTGTAGATGAACTCGAATCTGCCGGCGTGGTCGGTCCATTTGACGGAAGCAAGGCAAGAATAGTATTGATGGAATCTGAAAGTGATTTGGAAGCAATTTTATAACCCTTATTGATTTTAATTAACTATGATAAAACATTTACGAATCCGTAATTTTGCCTTGATAGATGACCTCGAAGTGAATTTCGATTCGGGGTTGAATGTTATTATTGGCGAAACGGGTTCGGGCAAATCTATGATTGTAGATTCGCTCATTTTGTTATTCGGAGATAGGGCTTCGTCTGATTATGTTCGGACAGGCGAAAATAAAGCAATCATTGAAGCGGAAATTGAAATCGGCGGAAAAGACGGAATTGCAGCTTTGTTGGAAAGCAACGACATTGACTACCTAATCGAAGACACTTTGATACTTCGTCGGGAAATTTCGGCAAAGGGTTCGAGTAGAAATTTTGTAAACGACACTCCAACTACACTCAACTTACTCAAAACTATCGGCGAATTACTAATTGACTTTCACGGTCAACACGACCATCAATCATTGCTTAAATCCGAAAATCATATTCATATTTTTGATACAATCAACAAGAAAGATGACTTAATCGTTCAGTTTGCTGAATTGAAAAATCAACTGAGTAAGAAGATTGACGAATACAAATCATTGACAAAAAAAGAACATGATTTGAAGTCACAAAGGGATAATCTTTTATATAAATTAGATGAAATTCAGCAAGTTGACCCACAAGCTGATGAAGACAGCAAACTCGAAACCGAACTCGTCGTGTTGGAAAATGCCGAACACATCATCATTCAATGCAATGAAAGCTATAATCTTTTGTTCGAATCAGAAACCGGTGTTCAATCAATTTTGTCTCGTGTGAATAAGACAATGCAAAACTTGGCAAAGTTTGATACGGCATTTGAACAATATGCAGATGAGATAAATTCAGCAGAAATCATTTCCAAAGAAAGCTCTGCTTTTTTGATGGATTATATTGAAAAAATAGATTATAACCCTGATAAAATTGAACAAATCAGAACACGTTTATACAATATAAAAACCTTAATGCGAAAGTATGGCACTTTGGCAGAAGTATTAGAACTTCGAGATAAGATTTTGGCTGAACTCACTGAATCCGAGAACTTTGACTTTCTAAGCAAAGATTTGCTGATGCAAATCAATTCATTGAGAGAGGATTTAGCTCAAATTGGCAAACAAATTAGCATGCTCAGAAAAACTGAAGCTAAGACTTTCGCTACCCAACTTGAAGACAAGCTAAATCAAATGGGAATTCCAAATGCAGAATTTCAAGTTGTTATCACGCATAGAGAATCACCAAACGAAGACTTGCTCTCAATTGAATTGAATAAAAAAAGCTACAAAATTTTCGATAATGGCTACGATGAATTAGAATTTCATATTTCGACAAACAAAGGCGAGAAAGCCACTCCATTGGCAGATGTGGCATCAGGTGGCGAAGTGTCGAGAATAATGCTCGCACTAAAGAGTATTTTAGCCGGAAAGGATATGATTCCGATCATGGTTTTTGATGAAATTGATACAGGAATCAGTGGACGAATAGCTCAAAAAGTGGGATTTGTAATGAAAGAGCTTGCTACCTATCACCAAATTTTAGCTATTACACATTTGCCACAAATCGCAGCTATGGGCGACAACATGGTCTTAGTTCGCAAACAGGAAAATGATAAGCGAACTTTTGTTGAAACAAAATTGCTTTCGTATGAAGAAAAAATTCATGAAATTGCGAAAATGTTGAGCGGTGAAGAATTAACAGATGCAGCTATTGAAAGTGCAAAAATTTTGATAAATAAATCGGTGTAGATGATGTATAGTCATACATTTTTAACAAAAGAAGAGTTAGAACATATCTTACAGTACAAGATTGACCCTCTGGAATTGAACAGAATCATCAGTGCCTATGATATGGCTGATTGGGCTTATGGAGACAAAAAAACTTTAGATGGTTCGATGTATTTTTTCCATGTCACAAGAGTATGTAAGATATTGATAAACGAGCTAAACATTTATGACCCCGAGATGCTGATATCGGCTTTGTTGCATGATGTATATCAAAAAATTGAAGACATTACGCCTGAAATCATTATATATAATTTTGGTCCTTACATAGCTTATTTGATGGAAATTCTACAACATGATTTGAAATACATCAAGAGCAAACCATTCTCTTTTGGTGACAATGAAGTTGTTCGCATTCCTGTTGATGATTATCTTATATTATGGTTGAGCGAGCATTTGGATAATTTCCGTTGTTTGGAAATTACACCGAACTTTAGTCCCGTAAACTACATCCTAAATATAACTCAAACACTAATTGCTCAGTCAAAAAATAGTGACAATAAGGCTATCAAATATCTAATTACAGAATTGAAAAAAGAGCGAAACAAAATATTAGGTTGATTAGTCCTGGTTACTAATCAAATACAGATTACCTTTGCGGTAGGCAGAAATAACTAAAGAAATTGAAACAAACAAGCCGGATAAGAATAGTGACAGTACAACCATCAACGAACGTTGAGGTGAAGTTTTCTTTTCAGCCGGTAAAGCAAAATCTAACACTTCAACTACAGGGACATCTCTGTTTTCTTGTATTGCTTCTTGGTGTTTCTGAGTTTCCAAATATACAATAACTTGCTCCATGATTTTTCTTTCGCGGAACAATTCAGTATATTCTTTAATCAAAGTCGGTACTTTATCAAGCGATATTGAAAAAGCGTCAGTCGGCGTCAATCCCCCATATTGTATCTTAGAATATTGTTCTTTTAGCAATTTCAATTGATTTTCATGGAAAGAAACTTGTGGAGAAGCCGTGTTATATTGTAATCTTGCTAAGTTTAATTCAAGCTCGGCTTGAACAATCAGGGCGCCGACTTCGACAGCTTGGGTTACGATGGCTTGAGTTTGTTCATCAATCGCAATAACTTTGTTTTCAATCTGAAACTTTTCAATCAAAGTAGCAATCGAATCCAATTTAGACTTGTAACCAATTAATTCAGATTGAATGTATTTTCTGGATTTGCGTGCATTCGTCATAGTACGATTCTTGATGACGTGGTCTAAGCCTTCAACAGCATAATTCACCATTCCTGATGACATTTCCGCTGCTTTTTTCTTGTCTTCTTGGCTTGGAAAATACCCGGTTTCATATTTAGCACCTACATATATTAGTCCGGTTTTGTCAACTTCTACTTCAATGGAACGAGAAACAAAATTTTGCAAATCTTCTCGTTGCATATCCTTAAATTTTGGTAATTCTCTAAGTGACAACTTTTCGATAATGTAATCAACAACGGTACGACTATATAATATTTCGCCAAATAGTTTAGATTGGTCTGATTGGGAAACTCCGGGGATGCTGAGACCACCTGCGAAGCTCTGAATAAAACTTGACAATCCTCCGGATTGACCTTCCTTGGAAGGTGGAAGCACACTCGAATGTGCAGTGTAAGTATTGGGCATAATAAATGAATAAATGATTACAATAATAGTAATTCCAATAACCCAAGTGAGCAACTTAATAAAGTTGAACTTTAGCAATTTAAAAATTGCAAAAAATGACATTTCTTCTTTTTCGGGTAATAATTTCATTTATTTATTGATATTGGTTATAGCGATGACGACACCGGCAATAGTTACAAGTTGAGTCACGATTGTTAAAGTTGTTGTGAAAACTTCCATAAATGTTGTTTCAATTTCTGTCGGAACGAGGATTACATCACCCGGTTCAATTCTATATAGTTTTACTTCGTCAGCTAAGAATTGCCCGCCCTTGGGTTTGTTGACCAAAGTCTCATCAATGTCTGCACGATAACCATAACCACCTGCTAACATTATATAGTCAAGGTATGTATAACTAGGATTGTACTTAACTTTACCCGGGTTATTTACTCTACCCTGGACATTTATAAATTCATTTTTTTCGGGTACAACAATCGAATCACGTGAAACGACCAATACATTTTCAGGTGAATTTTCATCCTCTAAAACTGCTGCAAAATTGACTGAAATAACACCTTTTTTTTCATTGATTTTTGCTTGGAAATATCTCAACTCTGATTTAGACATTTCCGAGGGTACAAGGGTTCTCAAGCGTTCCAATTCAGTGTCAATTATTTCAAGGTCTCTTTGGCGGATGAACTCAGTATTTTCGATAGAAGCGTCACGAGTAAATCCACCTGCACGAATAATTACATCGCGAACTTTGTCAACGTCTGTATTTATGGCATATTTGCCGGGATATTTGACTTCACCACCCACAACAACATAATCACGTTCTTTCCATCCGTGTTTTTTTCGTACATACACTCTATCACCGGGTAAAAGCGGGAAATCACCTTCAAGTTGGCTTGAGCTAAATAAGATGTCATTCCAAGAACTAAGGTCAATGATTTTTTTTATTAATTCATCATCTGTCCCTATTCTAACAAATTCTACCGAATCAAGGAGTGATGAGTTATTGAATCCTTGCCCGAATTTGATTAAGGTAGAAAGTGAATCACCTTCGACATATTCGAACTGTCCGGGAGCTGAAACTTCACCGTGAATTTCAATCATGTCACTTTTATTGATTGGCGGAACCCGAATCAAATCGCCACCTAAAACAGTTGGGTTTGATGCTTGATCGCCATACATGAAAAATTTCATCAAGTCAACATTGATGATTTCATCAGTATCATAGCGATGCAATTTTATCAAGCGTTCTGACGACTCAAATTGCAAGCCTGATGCTTTATCAATTATCTCGGATACTCGGTCTGCAGCAGTTGCCGGAACCGAAACAGGCTTGGGTACAGTACCACTTACTATAACTTTGAATTCGCGTAATTCAGTCAATGCAACATCAATATTGTCGGTGCGAATATATTTTTGAATTTGCTTCTTTACAATTTCCCTTACTTCGAATAAGGTTTTGTTTCTGACATCGACAGTTCCCGCGCCTTTGATTATTATCTTACCTTCGGGGGTGATTTTGGTCCTATCCTCAAAAATTTCGCTTGAAATGATTGATATTGAGAATTCATCTCCGGGACCGACTAAATATGTATTGGGGTCAACTTCTCTTTCAAGCAATCCCTTGCTCTCTTTCAAAAGGTTCAGCACATTTTGAGCAGCTAAAGTATCTATGGAATTTTTTGTTGCCCCTGAAAGCCTTCCTTTTTCAATCTTTTGGGCAAAGAGTGATGTGGAAATCAATAAGCTGAAAATTACTAAGCGTAATATTGTCATTCTAAGTTTTTCATTAAAAAAAAAGCAAATATAGAAAAAAATACGAACCTGACAAAGTTTATTTGTATAAGAAATTTATAACTTTTACTTTTGTGGTTGTATATCTTAAAAAATATTCGTAAATTTAAATTTTAGAATTCATTAAATAAAAATTAATCTTCGAGTTATGGGTTACAAAGTACTAGAACTTAAAATGAGAACTGATTACACCGTTGAGGAATTAGACGACGTAATCAGGAAAATCCTTCGAATAAGTGAATTCACTTATAGTATCGAAAAGCAAAGTCTTGACGGGCGAAACGTTAAGGACATTCATTGGGTTGTACGCGTCGGTGTACAATCAATCGAAATCCAAAACGATTTGGAACCTGAAATTGATAATCTGCTTATTCCATTCCGCAAACGGAACGAACATGTGGTAGTTGTTGGTAACGGTCCTGCAGGATTTTTTGCAGCATTTGTGCTGATTCAAGCCGGATACATGGTTACCATGATAGAACAGGGTCCCGAAGTTTATACTCGGACAAAGGATGTTAAGCACTTTGAGAAAACGGGCGAATTGAACGAACGTAGCAATTACGCTTTCGGTGAAGGCGGTGCAGGTACTTTCTCGGATGGTAAGCTAACTTCGCGAACAAAATCTATTTTGCGCGAAAAGAAATTTATTTTCGATAGTTATGTCCAAGCCGGTGCACCGGAAGAAATAAAATACTTGGCAAAGCCACACGTAGGCAGCAATTTGCTTACAAAAATTGTTCGTACATTGAGGGAAGATTTCATTGACCGAGGTGGAAAAATCATTTTCGATAACAAAATGACTAATTTCACTGTCAAAGGTACAACAGTCAAAAGCATTGAAACTGAAAAGGGCAAAATCAAAGGTGACCATTTTGTTTTTGCAGTCGGGCATTCATCTTACGAAACTTATCGCCTATTGCTTTCCAAGGGCGTAAAATTTAATTTGAAGAATTTTGCTATCGGAACTCGAGTAGAGCATCCGCAAGAACTTATTAACCAAGCAAAATGGAAAGTTTCGGAATTGCCCGGTGTCAAGGCAGCCGATTATGCACTGACCTACAATTTCAACGATGCAATGACAGTTTACTCATTCTGTATGTGTCCGGGTGGTATGGTAGTTCCTGCACCACCTGAAAGAGGATTGAATATTGTTAACGGTATGAGTAACTATAAACGTAATTATCCTTTCGCCAATTCTGCTATTGTTGCCGGAATAGACCTTCAGACCCTATTGGGCAGAGAATTAGTACCGGAAGAAGCCTTGGAATGGGTACTAAATTTGGAAAGAAAATTCTACGATTTTTCAAACAGCTACAATGCACCTGCTGTAAAAGTTCAAGATTTTTTACGGTTCAGTACTACTACATCTTTCGGACCAACAAGCTATCCATTTCCGTTGGTTACAGCAGAATTCCGAGATTTATTCCCTAAGGAAGTTACAACATCAATGATGTATGCACTCAAAGATTTCACGCGAAAAATATATGGTTTTGAAGAAGGCGTTTTGATGGGACTTGAAAGCCGTACTTCCTCGCCAATTCAACTTGTACGTGACGAGATGAGATGCGCCGGATTTGATAACTTATACGTTGCCGGCGAAGGTTCAGGATTGTCCGGCGGAATAGTAAGTTCTGGTGCTGACGGTATTAAATGTGCAATGGATATCATTCACAATAGCTTATTATAAGCAAATTGTAATCATTTTCTCTTTGAAAATAGATGCCATCGGTTTTTGCGAATCGAAGGGTCTGCAAGTTGTGGCATAACACCACCACTCACGAATCGAACATCTTCGATTGAATAAAAGGCATTAGGATTGTATTCTTTAATGAAATCTATGATGCTTTCTGTGAGATTGCGTTGAATTACTAGAAATAAAACGCTTACTTTGCCATTAATGCCTTCTGCATCAAGAATTGTAACAGGATAATTTTTAGCTCTGAAACTTGCTACAAGTTCAGTTGCATCCTTATGAGTGATAACGCGAATGATTACATATCCAAGAGACAATTTCTCTTCTATTACCATTCCAAAATACGTACCGAGAGCAAACCCTCCTGCATAAGCAACATAATAATACATGTTATTTAGGTTCTGCATGATTTGGCTAACTGCAATTATCCAAACGAATGACTCAATGAATCCAAGCGCCGGAGCAATTTTTGTATATCCTTTGCCTATTAGTATGATTCTAACAGTACCGATACTGACATCAAGGATTCGTGCCAATAAAATTAGTAGGGGTATGATTACCCAAACTGTCGTAAATGTGCCAAAAATATCAGTCAAATTCATAATTTCCAATGTTGATTATATCAAAGTTCAAAAGTACGGTATTTAAAATGACAGAGCAAATTTATACAAATTTCAAACAAGATTATTATATTAATGATGAATCATTTATATTTGTAACGTTTAGAATTTAAAAACGAATGAGTTAGATTAAAAATATGATGACTGAATATCCACGAATAGTTTTGCCGGACATTCCGGATTTGCACAAAATTGAAGTTTACAAGGCTCATAATGGCTATCAAGCGGCTGCTAAGTCCTTGAAAATGACACCTGATGAGGTAATCAACGAAGTCAAGGCTTCCAAATTACGAGGTCGTGGCGGCGCTTGCTTCCCAACGGGCTTGAAATGGAGCTTCATGCCAAAATCTACCGACAAGCCCAAATTTTTAGCTGTCAATGGAGACGAATCCGAACCGGGCTCGTTCAAAGACAGGCAAATTTTTGAATATAATCCACATCAATTGATAGAAGGAATCCTTATTGCAGGATATTCTATGAATTTGAAAGCTGCTTATGTTTATATTCGCGGCGAATATCATAAATGGGTGAAATTATTCCAAGACGCTGTAGATGAGGCTTATGCAAATGGCTATGTCGGCGAAAAAATGAAATCTACTTTCGGCACAAATTACAGCATGGATATTTACGTTCACAAAGGTGCCGGTGCTTATATTTGTGGCGAGGAAACTTCACTGATGAATTCGCTCGAAGGCGATAGAGGCTATCCGAGATTCAAGCCACCTTTCCCTGCTCAAGTTGGTTTGTGGCAAATGCCAACTACTGTAAACAACGTAGAAACTATCGCAACTATACCTCCCATTATGAATATGGGTGGAGAAGAATATGCCAAAATTGGAGCGCCCGGGCATCCCGGAACAATCCTCTTTGGAGTGAGCGGTCACGTTAATAAACCCGGTGTTTATGAATTACCCACAGGCATTCCACTTAAAACCCTTATATATGATATTTGCGGAGGCGTTCCCGGCAACAAGAAAATCAAAGCGATTATTCCCGGAGGCTCATCAATGCCACCTTTGCGCGGAGATGAAATTGAAGATGTTTTGATGGACGAAGAATCACTCAAAAAATATGGCACTCATATCGGCACCGCAGGCGTTATGGTGATGGACGAAGATACTGACATTGTAGCGGTAACACTTAGAATTGCACATTTCTACCATCACGAATCTTGCGGTCAGTGCACTCCTTGCAGAGAAGGAACAGGCTGGATGGAAAAAATCCTAAAACGTTTGGTTGCAGGTGATGGTTCACAAAAGGATGTTAATTTGTTACTTTCTATTTGCGACAATATTGAAGGCAATACTATTTGTGCTCTTGGAGATGCTGCAGCATGGCCCGTAAGAGGATTTATCCAAAAATTCAAAGATGAATTCGTGGCAAAAGTTGATAATACACGCATTTTTGTGGCACCGAATGTTGTGCATGGCAAACGACTAACACACAAAGATTTGGTCTTTAAAGTTTAAGTATTTTATTGAAAAAAATTGGAATATTCGGCGGTAGTTTCAATCCGATTCATATCGGACATTTGATTATTGCCGAATATTTTTTTGTTCAGCAAAAGTTGGACAAAGTAATTTTCGTTCCCACTTACATCTCCCCTTTCAAGCAGGACCAAACCAAACAAATCGCTGACGAAGACAGACTGGCAATGGTCAAATTGATAACTGATACCGATGAAAGATTTGAATTTGACGATTTTGAAATTAAATCGAAAAGTGTTTCATATACATATAATACTGTCAAACACATTCAATCGCGATACCCAAATTTGGAATTGACACTGTTAATAGGATTTGACAATTTGCCCGATTTGCACAAATGGTATGAATTTGAAAAATTGGCAAAAATGGTTACATTTTGTGTTGCGAATAGAAAATCAGATTCCCCCATAAACGAAAAAATGCCCTCATTGGGGGCAGCTGTGCGTTTGAATTACCTGAACTCTCCAAATATTGAAATATCATCAAGTCGGATAAGGGAAGCTATTAAGTCCGGTGAGGCGTTTCAATATTTGTTGCATCCAGCAGTTTTTGAATATTTAAAATCGAAGAAACTATATTTGTAGAATTCTATTTTTTTTTAGAAACTTCAAAATTCGACAAGGCTCCATCCAATTCAATATTGATTTTTCGTTCCCAATCATCATAATCCTTAGAATAAAAAACTCCGGGTTCGGAGCTTATGAAATCCTTGAAATTGGTTGACGATAGTGATGTTTGTGTTTTAATCCTACACCCTGCTTTGGGAGGCAGAATGATTTTGAAATTTGCAGCACCCGAGCTAATCTCAATGTTGCTGTCAGTCAAATCCCCAATATTGATTTTAAAGTCAGAAGCTCCGGCATCAATTTTCAAATTGCGAAGGAGTAGCTCTTTGACGTTAATGTCCGATTCCGAAGCTCCCGTACTTAATTCCATATCCCATTGATAGGATTTGCCCAAAAGTATATTAATTGAGCGAGATGATTTGCCAAAATCAACATCAGCTCCACTAAAAGAATATCTTACAGTTGAGTCCGTGATTGATTTGGTGATTTCGATACTGGGCGATTTTGATTGAACTACGAACCCATATTCATCAGAAACATCAAAACTGAATTTGCCAATGCCACCCGAAAAATCAAGTTCGGCATATTTGATAGTTTCATCAATCGGGTCTTCATAACTATTGATGAATACTTTTGATTTATTCTTGAATTCGAACTTCTTATCAATATTGATATTACCAAAGCCATCAACAACTGAGATGTACAATGAAGTAAGTATCAAAGCGAGTAAAATCCCCGACAATGCTGCTAAAATTATTTTAGCGACATTGTGAATTTTCAGCAGAGCGATACCCCAAATAATCAGCAATACGGGCCAAAACTTGATAATGCCCTGAAATGCCGGCAGTTCGACACCAAAATTTAGCAGGAGTATAAACACACCCAAAAAGATGAGAAATGAACCTCCAAAAATTGTACCGGCTTTCATTACGATACCTCCGTATTATTCTTATTAACAGATTTGTAAATAAGGTATCCACCGATTGCAACAAGAATCAGGGGCCATATATAGCTAAAGCTGTCCCAAACATTCAATTTGTCCAATAAAATAACTGCTCCCAGAATTATTAGGAATGCTCCGGCAATAACTTTTCGGTCTTTCTTTTGTTTGCTGTCATCAATATCAGCATAGTTGTCCATATTCATATCCTTATTAGGGTCATTAACAAAATCATAAAAATTTTCTACTTCATCGGGGTTCTCGGGCAACACTATCCATAAAATAATATATGCAATCACACTAACACCCCAAGCAAAAGCAGTCATTATAAACAAAACCCTGATAATCACGGGGTCAATATCAAAATAATCTCCCAGTCCACCCGCAACTCCTCCAATCATCTTACTTCGTCTTGATTTATATAATTTTTTTCCCATTTTAAACACCTTTTTATCTTATTACTATGATTCATACATAAATTTACAAATAATACGCATAAAGTATTTATAAAGTTTCATTTTAACATTTTTACAAAAAAGTTTATTGATTTTTGCATTTTATGCTAAAATATCGTAATTTGGTTTTTTGCATTTATAGATGCTTAATTTTTTTATTAGTTGAATCGAATACATTATGGCTACAAAGTCACCAAAATGGTATTAAAATATGCCAAAAAGGTCTTAAATTGCATGTACATAAAGCGTTCATTAAGAAAAAGTTTTTATAAAATATATCGGCAGGGAACATGAGTTTTTTTTCAATCAATAAATCGTTCAAAGGCGGTGTTCATCCTGATGAACATAAAGACCTCACTGAAAATTCGGCATTTGAACTAATGCCCTATCCGACGGAAGTTGTATTGCCTTTGTCTCAGCATATTGGCAAACCCTCGAAAGTTTTAGTCAAAAAACGAGATTTAGTAAAATCCGGGCAAGTAATTGCAGAGCCGGACGGGTTTATTTCATCAATTATCCATAGCCCTATTACAGGCAAAATCAAGGACATCGGCAAAACTGCAAGTGTTGGCGGCAGACCACAAGAAGCCGTTACTATAGTTGCAGAAGGTGAAGATGAAGTAGTTTTCATGGAGCCATTAGATGCTGATTCAATCACTGCGGAATTGATTATCGAAAGAGTGAAAGAAGCAGGTATTGTAGGTCAAGGTGGAGCAGCCTTCCCGACTTATGTCAAATTGATGCCTCCAAAGGATAAGAACATCGAATGTATCATCATCAATGGTGCAGAATGTGAACCTTATTTGACTCGCGATTACAGATACATGGTAGAAAGAACCCAAGATTTAATCATTGGTATCAAATTGATTATGAGAGCTTTGGGTGTCAAAAGAGGCATAATCGGCATTGAAGACAATAAACCGGAAGCAATCAAAATGCTGAAAGAGGCTACAAGCCATCATTCGGAAATCAAGGTTGAAGTCCTCAAAACCAAATATCCACAAGGTGCCGAAAAAATGCTCATTAAAGTAGCAGTTAATAAAGAGGTCCCTCCGGGTAAATTGCCCTTAGACGTTGGCGTGGTGATTCAAAATATTCGTACTGCTATATCTGTGTTTGATGCTGTTGTAAAAGGCGAACCTCAAATCACTGCTGCACTAACCGTGTCAGGATTTGGCATTAAAACTCCCAAAAATTTAATCGTTCGCGTTGGTACTACAATTCAACAAGTGCTTGATTATTGTGGCGGCACCAACGAAGACGCTCGAAAAGTAATTGTTGGCGGTCCAATGATGGGTGTTGCCCAATACGATATGAGTGCACCCGTGCAAAAAGCAACATCCGGATTACTCGTACTCACAGAGCCGGAAATGAAGCATAGTCAGGAAACAAACTGCCTCCGTTGCGGCGCTTGTGTAGATGTTTGTGCTTTGAATTTGATTCCCAAGGATTTAGCGAAATTCTCCAAAGCAGGTAAATGGGACGAAGCTGAAGCATTAGGAGTAACCGTTTGTATGGAATGTGGAACTTGTTCTTACAACTGCCCGGCAAATATACCATTAGTTCAATGGATTAGATTAGGTAAACAAAGAGTAATTAATATACAAAGAAGCAAACAAAATGTCAGTTAGAATTTTTGAGAAACAATTTGATAACAACAATAAGTAAACAATATGGCTGATTTGAAACAAATAATTAACACAAAACTTGAACTTGCAAGCTCCCCTCATGTTCATACAAAGTTATCAACTGAGCGGGCTATGCAAATGGTTATTTTAGCATTGCTGCCTAGCGTTTTATCGGCAGTAATTTATTTCGGAATATATCAGTTGCTGATTTTCTTGGTCAGTATTGGTGTATCCATGGGTACAGAATATGCAATCAAACGAATTCGTAAGCAAGCAAATACCCTAAGTGACGGAAGTGCCTTTCTCACAGGACTTTTGTTGGCACTAATCCTACCTCCGAACTTCAGTTTGGTATTCACCGGATTGGGTGCCTTTGTATCAATCTCAATCGGGAAAGAAATCTTTGGCGGTATTGGATATAATATTTTCAATCCTGCACTTGTCGGACGTGCCTTTTTGCAAGCTGCATTTCCGGTACCAATGACAACTTGGACTAAGACAAGCTTCAACGTTGATGCGGTCACCTCTGCAACTCCATTAGGCGGATTCAAATTTGATGGCATTGCCGCAGATTTGAGCTCAATGTTTTTAGGAAATACAGGTGGTTCGTTGGGCGAAACCTCCGCTCTTGCAATTCTTATCGGGGGAATCTTTTTGATTGCCTTAGGAATTGTCAATTGGAGAATCCCCGTTTCGATGATTATCGGGATATTGGTTTTCGGGACTCTTATATGGATGATTAATCCTGAAGCGTATATGAATCCGCTCTATCACCTCGTGGGTGGCGGCTTCTTGTTCGGGGCTTTCTTCATGGCATCCGATTGGGTTTCCTCGCCGATTACAGCAAAAGGCATGTGGATATTCGGATTAGGCATTTCACTTATAATTGTAATAATTAGAGTTTTTGGCGGCATTCCGGAAGGCGTTATGTATGCAATCTTGTTCATGAACGCATGGGTGCCATTGATAAATAGATACACTCAACCAACAATTTTCGGAGCAAAAAAATGAACACAGTAGTAAAAATGTTGCTCACTCTTGCTATAGTTGGAATTATTTCCGGTGCTTCATTATCGGAAATCAGCAACTGGGCTCAACCGAAAATAGCCGAACACAGAAAACGTGCCACTGAAAAAGCGATTTTCTTTGTCCAAAAAGATGCTAAATCTTATGAAAAAATTGAAGATGCACCTTTTGAATTATATACCGTTGCTGATGAGCAGGGCAATATGATTGGTTACGCACTTCCTTACGAGGGAAATGGTTTCCAAGGCAAAATAAGAATTATGATGGGGATTGACCTTGAAATTTCAAAAATTTTAGCTATCGAAGTTTTGGAGCAAGTCGAAACTCCCGGACTCGGAACTATAATTACTGAAGAATCATTCACTAAGCAATTTATAGATTTGAACTGTAATCCAGCCATCGAATCAGTCAAAGGCGTACCACCAAGCAAGGATAACCAAATCCAATCGATTACAGGTGCTACAATTTCATCGGTTGCAGTTGTCAAAATCATGAATGAAGGACTTGAAGCATTGCGTAACTACAATAAAACCGGAGCAAAATCATGACAAAAGAACTAACATTATCAAAAGAATACATGAAAGGTGTTTGGGACCAAAACCCGGTTCTAAAACAAGCATTGGGTCTATGTCCGGTTCTTGCTGTGACCGTATCGGCAATCAACGGAATCGCAATGGCTTTGGCAACAACCTTTGTATTAGTTTTCTCAAGTTTGATAATTTCATCAGTAAGAAAACTCATCCCAAATCAAGTTAGAATTGCCTCTTTTATTCTTATAATCGCAACATTTGTTACAATTGTTGACTTAGTAATGAAGGCACAATTCCCCGAATTAAGTAAATCTTTGGGTCCATATATACCCTTAATCGTTGTGAATTGCTTGATTTTGGGTCGCCAAGAAGCATTTTCATCTAAAAATACTCCCGTGAAATCCTTGATGGATTCGCTCGGAATGGGAACAGGCTTTTTAATAGTACTTTTTGTGTTGGGTGGAATAAGGGAAATTTTGAGCGCTCGTACTTTACTCGGCTTTCAAGTTTTACCCGACATGTTCGAACCTTGGTTAGTCATGATATTACCAGCCGGAGCATTTATTACATTAGGATTAATGTTAGGTTTTTCCAATGTCTATGCAATGAATAGAAAGGAAAAAACTCACAAAGAAATTATTGATACTTACTTATCAAGCAAATCTCAAAGATTGGCAACACATAGAGCCGAAGTCTTGTCTCAAGAAAAGGCAGCTCTCGAAGCGAAAATGAAAGCTAAAGAGAAAAGCGACGACAAGCCTAAAGATAATGATAACCAACAATAACAGGATACAAAAATGGAAATAATCTTAATATTCTTATCATCAGCAATAGTTAACAACTTTGTTTTAGCATATTTTCTTGGTATTTGTCCATTTGTTGGTGTATCAAGCAAATTATCGTCAGCCTTTTCGATGGGAATGGCAACTACATTCGTCATGGTAATAACAGCAATTGTAACTTGGTTAATTTACAATTTGATTTTAATTCCATATAATCTGGAATTTCTGCAATATGTGTCATTTATCCTGGTAATTGCTTCGCTTGTGCAATTTGTGGAAATGTTTGTCAAAAAGGTAAGCCAACCGCTATACCGTGCATTGGGCATCTTTCTGCCACTTATAACAACAAATTGTGCTATATTGGGTTTGGCATTGTTCATAGTATTGAAAGAATATAGTTTTATCGAAGGTATATTCTACGGAATTGGAGCAGGTGTTGGCTTTACGATGGCAATTGCTATTATGGCAGGCATCCGTGAGGAAATCGAGTTGGCAGATGTGCCGAAAGCATTTCGCGGTGCACCGATTACTATGGTGATTGCCGGTATCTTAGCACTTGCGTTTATGGGATTTGCAGGAATGATTTCAGTATAATTATGAAGAAAATTGTGTTCATATTATTGATAGTACTATTTTCGACTTCATGCGATAAATCAAATGATGTTGCAAAAGACCCATTTGTCAGGTCAACAATCAGTATGGGTACTTCGTTAGAAATCAAAGTTCTCGATTTCGACGAAGATTCGGCAACTGTAATTACCAATTTAGCGATTGAAGAAGCCGAAAGGATTAATCAGAAATTTTCTACATATATTGATGATAATTACATGGCTTGGCTTAATTCAGTCAATGATGAAATTATTAAAGTTGATGATGAAACATACATCTTGCTGGAGCGTTGCGACAAAATCCACAAATTAACTCTCGGCGGTTTCGACCCTGCCGTTGGTAATTTAATAGAATTGCTGGGTTTTGAAAATGGCAGCCCTCACCTACCCTCTCAACATCAAATTGACAGTGTTTTGAAGGAAGTTGGTTGGAAGCATGTCGAGCTATTGGATAGTAATGTAATCAAAAAGAAATCGCATATCAAGTTGAATTTTGGCGGTATTGCCAAAGGATACGCAGTTTACAGGCTATACCATATGATGGAAACACATGGTGTAAGCAACTTTTTGATTAACTTTGGCGGTGAAGTCATCGCCAAGGGAGATAACTGGACTGTAGGGATTCAACATCCGAGAATCCAAAATGAATTGCTTGGAGTGCTAAATCTGAACCAAATCGGTTCAGCAACTTCGGGCGATTACGAACGTTTTTTCAAAAAAGATAATAAACGATATAATCATATAATCAATCCGGTAAGCGGCTATCCCGCTGACGAATGTATGAGCGTCACAATTATCGCCAGTGATATGACTGACGCTGACGCGTTAGCTACCGGAGTTTTTGTCATGGGTGCGAAAAAAGGCATGGAAATAATTGAATCAATCCCCGAAATCGAGGGAATGATAATTGATTCTGCCGGTACTACATTCATGTCATCAGGATTTGATAAATATTTTAGGAGTAATTAAATGGAACCGACTTTAATATTAGCAATTGCAACTATGGGTGGTTTGGGATTATTCTTTGCGGCTGGCTTGGCTATTGCCGACAAAAAATTAAGAGTTGAAGACAATCCCTTTGTAGTTAAAATAAATGAAGTGTTGCCGGGAGTGAATTGCGGAGCTTGCGGCAAAGCAGGGTGTTATGATTTCGCAGTAAATGTTGCAGAAGGCACCGCTTCCGTTACGGGTTGTCCTGTTGGAGGCTCAGACACTGCCAAAGAAATTGCAATGATAATGGGTGTCGAAGCTGCAGATTCGGAAGTAAAAACAATCCCGAGAATCCTTTGCAAAGGTGGAAATAGCGAAGCTGTCAACAAAATGGTGGATTACTACGGTCCATTGAGTTGCTCGGCTATGGAAATAGTTTCAGGCGGCGAAAAGCAATGCCTTTACGGTTGCCTCGGAGCCGGAGATTGTGTTGATGCTTGCCCATTCGATGCGCTCGTAATGAACGACAACGGCATCCCCGAAGTCGTGCCGGATTTGTGTACAAGTTGCGGGATTTGCGTCAAATCGTGCCCAAGAGACATAATTGAAATGCACCCAATTGACCAAACAGTTTTCGTATTTTGCAAAAACCAAGATGACCCGCGCACAGCCAAAGAAGTTTGCAACGTCGCTTGTATAGCATGTGGAATTTGTGCTCGCAAATCTGACGGCGGAATCGAAATCGTGAACAACGTTGGGGTGATTAATTATTCATTGCTCGACGACACTAAAATTCCATTTGAAAAGTGTAAAACCGGTGCAATCCAAAAGATTGACCTTGAGTTAGACCTTGGAATCAAAATGAAGAAAAATTAGAATGGAAGAGTTACTCGAAACCGGTACGGTTATTTCCATTGAAAACGATGTTGCTCAAGTAAGGCTGCATACCAAAGAAAAGTGCGGCGATTGCAACAGTATTTTCTGCGGCATCAACGAAAAAGGCGACAACATACTCACTGCCAGAACCAAAGCCGATACAAAAGTCGGTGATAGCGTTACGATTTCAATTCGCGGCAAAACGCTTGTTGCAGCAACGATGGTGCTATATGTAGTGCCAATGATATTGCTGACAGTTGCGATTTATGTTGGGATATATGCGCTCGGTTTATCGGAGCTCTATTCATTCGGCTTATCATTAGCTGTGCTCGGCGTTCATTATTTGATTGTATATTTCACCGGACTTCTCTCTAAACAGCAATCACAAATACCACAGATTGTGGAGAGAGAGTAGGGAATAATGTTCTGTCTTTGTTACAACTGACAAAAAACAAACATAGCTCACGCATTTATCCGTGGGCTATGTTTTTTCTTTCTGAGGCTGTCTCACAAGGGCAGCCTCTTTGGCTTTCAATAAGGTGATAAAATGGGACTAATTGTTATAATAAGTATTCTAAATTTAATAATTGACTAGAAATGAGTATTATTCCATTTTTTGGTATGTTTTGATGCTAATTTGAGGCAATTTTGGATGGGAAAGTGAGATATTTTGCTATTTTAAGCTACAAATTTGCTCAGATTGTGGGCTAGAGCCAATAGTCCAACTTCGATTTCTACTTTTTCTTTGCCTCTCAGTAAAAATCTTCTAAATTGTTTGTTGTGTTTGATATTGCCAAAAACCGCTTCCGGTTCAATTGGTCGTCGTTTTCGTTTTTTCACACCTTCATGACTCATCAGTCGGGATTTTGCTTGCTCTCTTAGTCGTTTTGCTTCTTTGTTTATTTCTATCGTTCGATTGTCAGCTCCTTCGTGACAAGCCGCTCGCAGCGAGCAACCGACGCAGTTTTTGGCTCTATATCGGCTAACTATTTGTTTGTATCCGTTCAAAGTTATTTTTTCTTTCTCTCCGATATTTTCCATCGCTTGACCCATTGGGCAATAGTAACAGTCCTGTTCTTCGTTGTAATATAGATTGTCGGACTTGCTGATGTCTTTCTGCCACTTGCTTTTCTGCTCTTTATGAAAATAATTGTATTTGATATAGGCTTCGATATTATTGTCTTCTGCATATTTGTAATTCTCATGACTCCCATAACCTGCATCAGCTGTGATTGAATTAGGATATTCACGATATTGGCGTTTATATGATTCTATATGTTCAACAAATGTTGAAGTGTCTCCGGGTGTTTGATGAATGCTGTAATTGACCACTATTTGATTGTTTGTACTTATTTGCCAGTTGTAAGCAGCTTTTAGTTGTCCGTTTTGCATGCGGTCTTCTTTCATTCGCATAAATACTGCATCAGGGTCGGTTTTTGAACAACTGTTGCGACCGTTCATTTGCTTTTCGTATGCTTCATATTTCCTTAATTGTTCAGACCAAGTTTTCTTCACTCTTGTCAGTTTAGCGCGTACATTTTTATCAATCTTTTTTTTTACCAATACTTTATTTATTTCTTCTATTGTTTCAGTTATACTCTCGGGATTTATCTCTTCATAGCTCTGTGGTCGGACGTCTCGCATTTCTTCTGCGCTTACCTGAAGTGCGTATTTCCACAATTCATTGACTTGTTGTAATATTTTTTCTTTACGGGTTCGGATATTTTTACCCCAAACAAAACTGTATTTATTGGCATTTGCTTCTATTTTCGTGCCGTCTGTATATATATCTTTAATATCCAAAATTCCGGCTTCATGAAATAGCATTACTACTTTAGAGAATACTTCTTTCAAGCCGCTTGCCAAGCGTTTACTGCGGAAGCGATTGATTGTATTGTGATCCGGCTTTTGCATACCGCTTAGCCACATATAATGAATATTTTCTTGCACTAAATTTTCTATTCTTCGGCTTGAATAGACATTATTCATATAAGCATATACGAGTATTTTCAGAAGCATTCTCGGGCTGTAGCTGGTAGCTCCGCCACCGATGTAATTGTTTTCGATATCGCTTATATCAATTTCATCAATAATTTTATTTATTGTCCTAACAGGATGAGTTTCTTTAATCATTTCATCAAGAGATGGAGGTAGTAGAAACGCTTGTGATTGATTATAGTATTTAAACTTTGGTCTCATTGCATCGCTAACTTATTGTTGATTACAACCGTTATGACGCCGATTTGTACCTAGTATTTTCTCTTTTTTTTCCACAAAAATATAAAAAATGGCTGCCCTTGTGAGACAGCCTCCTATGTTTGTCTTACTCCCTCTCCTTCGGAGAGGGTCGGGGTGAGGTTGTCTTCCTACTTCCCGACTTCCAATAGCATGAAGATTGCGTTGGGAATATCGGTCAAATCTATATATCGTCCGCGAATCATGTCCGAATTGTTTGCTAAACGATTGTACATGTCGCTTCCGGCTCCTTTGGCATAAAATGGAATCAAAATATTTGTGTGGTTTGTATGATTATATCTCAAGCCGGGCATATTGCCTTTGCCATTATTGATGACGGGGTTTGTGTTTGGGTTGTTGTTGTTTTCTATGGGTCCGGTGATATAGCCGCAATCATGGTCACCGGTAACGATTACCAAAGTTTCATCCCATGAGCTGTTACTTTCGACCCAATCCACTACCGCTTTAACTGACATATTGAAATCGGTCATCTCTTCAATCATATGTGGAGCGTTATTTCCGTGATTCGCCCAATCAACTGCTCCGCCCTCAATCATTAAGAAAAAGCCCTTTTCGTTATTATCCAACACGTTAATCGCAGCTTTTGTCATTTCAGCAAGTGTTGGCACTTCATTATTGAATGGGGTTTCGAATGCTTTAGCGGATTTCTCCTCCGTCCTATTATTTTGCAATGTTTCCAAAACCTTTGGCACACCGACAACTCTTTTTGGAGTCTCCCCCGTCATCAATTTTTGGAACTCTTCACGAGATTCGATTAAAGTCCATTTGTCAGCTTTTCCGTCGCCGTCAATATCTTGGACTGTGCTATTTCCTGAAAGTGATTTAGTCGAAAATGTTTTTTTGCCTGCTTTCAAATCGTACCAAGCTTTTTTCCCACCAACGAGCTTATAATTGTAATCGCTTTCGTTTACTTTCTTTCCGGAGTTGTCGTAATAGGGATGCCCGGCGCCCATTATCACATCTACCTTGCTATCGAGAAGCATGGAAAGCGCGATTTCCGGGTAATTATCCCTATGAACATTATGTGCAACAAAAGTAGCAGGAGTTGCATGGGAAAAATAAACTGATGTAATCACTCCGGCAGCCCTCCCGATAGATTTGAACTTCTCTGTTAAATTGGGCAATGGTTTCTTTGACAAATCCATACCAATGGCACCGTTATAAGTCTTTACGCCCGTTGCTAAAGCAGTACCTGCGGCTCCTGAACCGGTAGCACCATTTTTGGCGTATTCAAAATCAGACCATGCAAGATATGAGTTATATCCTACACTCCATTTTTGGGGAATGTCCTTATCCGAAATATTTGCAGGATATGTTGACATATACAGCTGAATATCGAAATCTCGATACACAGATGTGCCCTTTTCGCCATCATTGAAATATTCTGTGGCATCTATACATGATTCAGACCAGCCGTCTGCAATCATTATGATTACATTTTTAGGTGTTTTGTAATTGCCTTGCGAAGAGGCTTGGAATTGAAAAATCGCAAACACAAAAAGCGTGAAACAGAGAAACTTAAATCTATTCGATTTCATTTTTAGACCTTTGATTGAGAAATTTTAGCAAATGTACAATTTGAATGTTAAACAGTGATGAATTACAAATAAATGATATGTTTAAGGATTCAATTCATTGTATCGGAAACAAGTTATCTTGTGGTCATTGACCATTCCTGCGGCTTGCATGAAGGCATAACATATCGTACTACCGACGAATTTGAATCCTAAGCGTTTAAGTTCTTTGGACATTGCATCGGATTCCGGACTTGTAGCTCTGACATCGGACATATTTTCGACAGAATTTTGAATCGTTTTTCCACCCGTAAATTGCCAAATAAAAGCATCGAATGTGCCATATTTCGCTTGAACTTCCAGAAATAATTTTGCATTTGTAACTGTGGTTTGTATTTTAGACCTATTCCGAATTATTCCGGCATCCTGCATTAGCGATTCGATTTTATCTTGAGTATAAGCTGAAACTACTACCGGGTCGAATGAATCGAATGCAACTCGGAAATTTTCGCGTTTGTTCAAAATAGTTTTCCAGCTAAGTCCAGCTTGGAATGCATCCAGCACCATAAATTCAAATAATTTCCTGTCGTCATGTAGTGGTACTCCCCATTCAGTATCGTGATAATGCATTTCGAGTTCGGAGTTGACGCACCACTCGCATCTATTTTTGTCCATTTTGTCCTTCTAAATGAATCAAAAAGTTAGTTTTGTCCACGACTTCATCAATAAATGCTTTGGCACTCGAAAATCCTGTAATAGTGAATCTGCAAACTCCATTTGAATCGAAAATATACGTAACCGGAAGCCCGGTAATTCCTAAACTCATTGGGATTACATCGAGTTCGTCCCAAACAAGCGGAACGTTCGGAAAATCTCTTTTAAAATATGTATTTAAAGCTTCTTTTTTATCTTTAGTCTTCTCCCAAATGCTCACGAGAGCTACTTCTACACCATCATCCTCAGAATAAAATGCGTTGATTTCTTCGAGTGCCGGAATTGTTGCATGGCAAGGTCCGCACCAAGTTGACCAAAATGATAATATAAATATTTTCCCGTTTAAATCATCAAGATTAATTAGTCTTCCATCGTAAGCAGTTAAAAATAAAGTACTTGGGCGAGCTTGTGCCAACATTTCAATTTTATATTTATCATAGCGTTTCAACCTGCCAACATTTTGCAAAGAATCTAAAACCATCTCCCTATTATCTGCTCGATAATAGCGTCCAAACTGAGTTACCAAAAAATCAGATGACAGTGAATTGGCAAATGCTCGATACACAAGAGAAAGTACTCGAACAGAATCAGCCTGTTTATCAGCTAAATTGATAGCATTTTCGTATAAATTTACTGTTGCATCATTACCAAATAAATCCAAGGCTCGTTCATAATATCCTTCAGCGCTAACGGGGTCTAATTTTGAATTAACATCAGCTTTTATTTCATAAATACTCGCAAGTTTTTGATTTTTTGCCCGCTCCCATTCTCGTTCTGTCATATATGTGGGCTTGTTTAAGCCATTTTGACCGACAACAATTTTAACCGATAAATCAAGAAGGGAATCAATCATATCAAGTCGCTGTTCACCTTTGATTGCAGGCAAAATAGCATCATTACTGAAAATATCCCAAGCAAGTTTTGAAAAAACTTCAGGAATAAGCAACCTGCGAGCTTCGATAAATTTGAATAATTCTTCGCTCTTACCTGTTTGAGTATATGAACTTACAACCGCTGAATAAACATTATTAACATCATTTGAATTTGGAAATCTGTCTATAAACAAGGCTGCCATGTCAACAAAATTTTGCATATCGGAAGCTAATGACAGCTTCGACATTGCATCTTCTTCAGCAAGTTTGCTCAAAGGATTGGTCTGAACAAAATTGTTAATTAATGCGTCACCGTCTTTATTTCGATTAATTGCATTTAAAAGCCTGTGAGCGGCTTTTACTTCATTTTCGGTAACAAAGATTTTCTTCTCATCAAGCATTTGAGTTGCTTTGTCTTTAAATCCTTGCAATGTAATTTTTTTCATATCATATCGCAATGATAGCAAACCAACTTGAGCAGGGAAATTATCAGGGTAAAGCTCAACTTCGCGTTCCATTCTTTTGTGAGCTGAATCAAGATTGACGATAGGATTCAAATTGGGCGAAGACGCACCCATCAACGCCAAAGCGGAAAATAAATGTGCATCACGTTGGATATTTCCTTCGTTATTGGTAATATAAAGTTCCCAATAATTTTGCCTGTTTTTGTCATATAAATTCTCATCAAACTCGACAAATGCAATTACATATACCCAATTTCCGGACAATGTAATATTGCCAATGTATGAATCGCCTTGCAATGCTAATGGCACTGAAAATCCTTGCGGGTTATTAGATTGAGATGCAAAGCCATAAATCATTGCATAAACTGTATCAATTCCGCTAAAAATGGAATCTTTGTCCTGATAATGAATAGTAACATTCTCTCCAAAAGCAGGTCTTGCTGGTTCAAATCTCAATTCAGCTTTCAAAATTGAGCTAATAATTAATGACATTAAAACAATCAGGAGGATAAAGAATTTTTTCATTTCTTACTACTTGTTATATAATAATATTTTTTGTCAGGTATTCGAATGCTTCGTCTGCAGTATCGGCATAAACAAACAAATCCAAGTCTTTTTGGCTTATCATTCCCATTTCAACGAGATAGTCAAAATTAATAAGATTTTGCCAAAACTTTTTGTAGAAAAGTAATATTGGTAGTGGTTTGGTTATTTTCAAAGTTTGCTTCAAAGTTAGCAATTCCATTAATTCATCGAGGGTCCCAAAACCGCCCGGCATAGCGACGATAGCTTTAGCATAATAGACAAACCAAAATTTACGCATAAAGAAATAGTGGAACTCGAAATTCAAATCGGGAGTAATGTAATTATTTGGATATTGTTCGAATGGCAATGAAATATTCAGACCAATTGTTGGCTCCCCTGCTCGTTGGGCACCCCTATTGGCGGCTTCCATCATTCCGGGACCGCCACCTGTACAAACTAATACTCGTTTGTTATTCGGCAATGCTGCTGACCAAAGCGATAGTTTTTCAGCCAAAATAACAGCTTCGTTGTAGCAATTTGTCATTTCGTAGGTGTTCATTAATCTTTCAATTTCAGTTTGGATATTAAGCTTTTCTTCAAGCCCGGCTTTAGCCATTTTATCATTCATTTCTTTTAACTTCATTTCAAATTCGTCGAGTGACAGGGTTCGAGCTGAACCATAAAACACAATCGTACCATTGACACCATATTTGCGGAAATAATGCTCAGGGTACTGATATTCGGAAAGTAAACGAATTATTCGTCCTTCCTTACTATGGATAAAATCTTGATTATCATATGCTTTGGTTGCCTTTTCAATTCTGCTTTTAGCTACTTTTTCAGGTTCTCTGAATTCCATTTATACTCCTTATATTGTTTAAAGCGAAAATCCACCATCAATTGATAGATTCTGTCCTGTAATGAATGACGAACAATTAGCGAAAAAATATACAGCATCAAAAACATCATTTACGTTTCCGTACCTTTTCATGGGTATTTTGTCCACAGATATTAAAGTTCCTGCATCTGCAGCTTCGTCTTTTATTTCAATTGTACCCGGAGAAACTGAGTTTACGGAAATATCGGGAGCAAGTTCCAAAGCTAATGCTTTTGTTAATTGAATTACTCCTGCTTTCGATACGTTGTATGGTATTCTTTGTTTCCAAATTCTAAATGCGCCGAGCGATGCAATATTGATTATTCTTGCGCCACTTTGGGCTATTTCGGCAAATTTTTGTGATGAAGACAAAATGCTTCTCAAATTTGTATTCATCACAAGCTCCCACGAATCAATTGTGAGCTCGTTCAAAGACTGCCGTTCAGGATAAATAGCCGCATTGTTTACCAACACTTGCACTTCGCCGAAATGATTCTTCATTTCTACAATAGAATTTTGAATCTCATCGTAATGTGATACATCAGCTTGGATTGCATATGCTCTAACGCCCGTTTGTTCTATCAATCGAGCGGTTTCTTTGGCTTGTTCGGCACTTTTATTATAAATAATACCGACATTCCAACCCGAATTTGCAAATTGAATCGCCAATCCTTTGCCGATTCTTCTTGCACCACCCGTTATAATTACAGTATTATTCATTCATCTTATTTGAAAATTTCATAAATTTACATTTTACAAAAGTAACATTCTTTATAATGAAAACTAAATTTGTCACAATCACTCTATTGCTTTTCGGAATTTTTTCGCAACTGCATTCTGAAGTATTTAGAATTTATCTGAGCGATAAAGGTCCCGAAGTATTTGAGCCAGGAAGCCCCTTATACACCGAAACACTCAATTCATTGACTCAAGCAGCACTTGACCGTAGAGCTAAAATCCTCAATCCGAGCGAAATCGTTTCCATTCAAGATGCACCCATTTACTCCGATTATATATATGCAATCGAAAATGTAGGTGCAAAAATTATACATACACTTAAATGGAAAAACTATTGCATCGTAAGAGCAGATTCATCGCTAATTGATGAACTTCGTGAACTACCATTTGTAAAGAAAATCGAAACCGCTGCGAATAAATATTCATTACTTAGCTTGACGGATAGTAATTATTCTACTAAGGGCGATAGTCTGAATTTGCAGGACTTAATCAAGGTGGATACGTATGATTACAGCAAAATTGATTACGGATTTTCGTTTACACAAATCAAGTTAATCAATGCTGACAAAATTCATAAATTGGGAATCTTTGGCGATAATGTAAATATTGGATTCTTAGATAGTGGTTTTGACTACGAAAAAGCTATTGCTTTTGCTAACATTAATGTCGCAGCAGAGTATGATTTCATTAATAATGACGAAATTGTCAAAAATGAAGATGGCGAGCACCCTCACCAATTCCATCACGGAACTCTGGTGATGTCTGTTGTAGCAGGTTTTGATAACCCCAGATTTATTGGGATGTCGCCCAATTCTGCCTTTTATTTGGCTAAAACTGAGGATATTCGCTCAGAGAAACAAATCGAAACCGATAATTTCGCAGCAGGTATTGAATGGCTCGAATCTCAGGGCGTGGATATAATTAATGCTTCATTGGGATACAACAAATTCGATAGTTCAGATTCATCTTATACTTTTGATGAATTGAACGGCAATAGCACGATTCCTTCAATTTATGTTAATTTGGCTGCCCAACGAGGAATAATTTTCGTCAATTCAGTAGGCAATGGCGGACCCGGAGCTAAAACTCTCAATTCACCGGCTGATGCTGACAGTGTGTTAGCAGTTGGTTCAGTTCAACCCAACGGTGTTGATGTATCAAGATTTAGTGCGAGAGGTCCGACTTCTACCGGAAAAATCAAGCCGGATTTGACGACAATTGGAGACTTCGTCTTTTGTGTCAACCCAAGTGAAGCTGATGTTTACATTTCCACAAAGGGAACATCATTATCGTCGCCCTTAATTGCCGGAGCAATCGGATTGATGCTGAGTGCATTCCCTGAATTGAAACCATATGATGCAAAGCAAATTTTGCTCAAATCATCAGACAGATACTACTCTCCGGACAATGACTATGGTCACGGTATCCCGGATTTGTTCCAAGCAATGATTGATTATGACATCATAATATCTCCATTTTCGACGTATCCATCACAGAATTTCCAGAGAATTTTCTTCAAAATCAAGTCAGACAAGCCGATTGAATCAGCCTATCTTTACGTCAAATTTACCGAAACATCCTTATACTTTCCATATCCGATGAAAAAAACAAGTATAGCTGACCAATTTGTATGCGATATTCCTTTGGATTTGGCTGTCAACTCTTATATCGATTTTTATTTGGATACCGAATCAACTTCCAAGCGGAGACGTGCCCCCTACACGGTAGATGAGTATTTTACGATTCAAATTGGTGACACATCATTTGTACATAATTTCGAGCATCGCGAATCGCCACGGTTTGTTCAAACAGCGTCCGCGTTCTTATATCCTAATTTTCTACACTCCGGTACAGCACAAAGCACATTGAATTTCTTCGTCGAAAGGGAAGGCAGGTACGATTTGCGAGTTTTTGACCTTACAGGAAGCCTTTATTACAGCCATACGGAAAGTAAAGTTTTAGTCGGTATCAATGAGGCTTCGATAGATTTAACCGGTTTGGCTACAGGTGCTTACTACATAATGTTGAGTCATAGCGGCAAAACAGAAGTCGTACCCTTTGTGATAGTACGATAATTTTTTTCCACAAGTGAAAATTTTTCTTGCATGTGTTAAAAAGAAGTATTACTTTTGTATCTCCCAAGTGGGACGGTATGAACAACAACCAGAAAGGGGCCCATAGCTCAGCTGGGAGAGCGCATGAATGGCATTCATGAGGTCAGGAGTTCGATCCTCCTTGGGTCCACAAAAATTACGGAGCTGTAGCTCAGTTTGGTTAGAGCGCCTGCCTGTCACGCAGGAGGCCGCGAGTTCGAGTCTCGTCAGCTCCGCAAAAAAACTGCCCTCAAAGGCAGTTTTTTTTTTATGCTTACTATTACAGACTTTCACATCAAAAATGCAAATTTATCCCGGCGATGAAATTGCGTCCTTTGATGGGATTGCCCCAGCTTTTCAAGCGGAAGTCATCCGTGATGTTGTTGATTCTCAAAAATATTTCGTTTTGCTTGAATACCTGTTGGCTGATTCGAATATTAAACACTGTGAATTCATCTAAATCAATTAGCTGCTGTTCGATAGAATCATAATCCTGAGTTGCACCTTGATATTTTGCTTCTACATTCCATTCAAATCCGAAATCAAAGGCATGGCTGATTTGACAAAAAAGCTGTGAGCGTGGACGATTGAATAAGCTAATCGAGCCGTTGTTGTTCAATTTGTAATCACCACGCAAAATGAAATCAAAATTATACAAAGTAGCCCGCAAATCAACGCCAATGCCATGAACCTTATATTCGCCATCTCGAAGCACTACTAAAGCAGTGTCCGAAAAGCCAACATAAGACACATCGCTTGCATCTACATAATTGTATGATAAGACAACATTCGCTAACTCTGAGAATTGCCAATTTAACGTCGAACTGAATTGAGTTACAGACTCAATCTTGGGGTCTAATTGAATAGGCACGGATGAAAATTTTTCACTCATCAATACTAAAGGAGGCAGTTGTCCTCCAATTTTTGCAAAGTTTGACAAAGTAATATTTTTCGACAAATGAGTTACGAGTTGCAAATAAGCATCAACACTGCTCAAATCGCTCAACAACTCTATTTCATTTGTGCTGACAGGATGAAAAATCATATACTCAATAGCAGCATTAATATCAAAAAGTTCTGAAAGTTTGCTCCCAATGTCAAATTTCGCATTTAATGTCTCTGCCGTTATTCGACCGTACTCTTCAAGTGAATTCCGAAGTGTAGTCATCGCAGAAACTTCACGTCTATAGCCAACATTCAAATTTGTTCGGATGCCATCAATGATTCTCATTTTTGTGTGAACATTGGCTCCGAGCGATTGCTCATCTTCTTTTGTACTGAAATGAGTATCAGCTAATGAAACATTTGAAAAGCTACCATTTATATCGCGGGTTGACCCTTTGAAATAAATATTGCCATCGATGGAAACAAAGCTATTCAAAATGGTAACAAATTCAAGGTTGACAAGGCTCAAACCACCACCAATTTCTTGAGCACGCAGCGAGTCATAATAAATATTCAGCGGTATATCGCGACTAATATCCGAAAAAAAGACGGATAGCATAAGCAATGAGTTATCATCTTTAATTCCGGCTTTAGCAAACATTGAGTAATGGCGAGCTTTGCTATTCTCCCGCAAAATGCTGATGGAATCCGGTTTGTCCGATGAAATTGTATGACCATTTGAAGTGTAAAAGTTACCGGAAACATTCCAGAATAAGTTTGATTTACCCCCTAATAATGAAAAATATGAGCTCCCATTTGCGTTGCCACCCTGAACATTGATTTTATTCATTGCTTTATATTCCCTATTTGATTGCAATAAAACATACCCGGATTTGTTATATGGCGATTGCTTACTATTTGGGAATGATGTGTTTACTCGAATCACTTGAGATACATTATAAGGCATTCGGAGAAAATCAAAATCGCCATACAAGGTGCTATTCAATGGAATTCCATCAAAAAAAACTGTACTTGAACGTCCGGAACCCCACAACAAGGAAACGACATTTTTGTCAAATTCTTCGGGAATATCGTAGCTCAAGGCGTAATTTGAAAGCACTTCATCCAGAAAAAATGAATCGTAGAACAAGCTCACCGAATCATTTGTAATTATAGTATTGCCATATGAATTGCCGTTATCATTAGTTGAGTAAGCAAACAGAAGCATGTTTGTAAAAATAAAAGCAGTAATTGCACAAAGTATTTTTTTAGTCATTTGGTGTGCCTATCATCATAATAAATGCTCCCATTCTACCGGAATTGTCAGCATCGCGACGGAAAGAATGGTAACTTTCATTGCTGATTGTACAAACTTCTGACATCTCAATGTTCTGAGGCGGCATCCCACTCACGATTAGCTGATTATGCACTTCATTTTTGATGTTGAATAGAAATTTTTCCTCAGAGAGCCTTTTGATACTATTGGGAAAATATTGAGCAACATCAATTCCCACTTCATAACTGTCGCCACCGGCACATGGCGAGATATAAGCAATTAAATCTTCCGGCTTGGAATTGTATTCAGAACTCATCTTTTCAATAGTTTTAGAAACGATATTAAGCGTTGTGCTTCGCCATCCCGAATGAATTGCAGCTATAGCCTTAGCTTTAGCATCATAGAGCAAAATAGCGGCACAATCAGCAACAGATGCAACAAGGGCTAAACCCTTTAGGTTAGTAATCATAGCGTCGGATTCGTTAATTTTGGTATCGAAATCGACAATTTGAATTTCATCACCGTGCACTTGCTTTTGATATTTTACGGCATTAAGCTCGAGATTCAAATAATCAGCCATTAATTTTCGATGTTGATTGACAATATTTTCATCGGAATAATTACCCGAAATCGTGAAACCATAGGGCTGAAATGCCGCTTGATTCCGCATTGTAACACCGGAAATAATATCAGAAGGAAAAATTGCAGTGTTTAAAATTTCAATTTCTATCATCGTATCTTACTCTTTTTATAAAATTTTTATCAAGGTCACAAACTTCATTTAACAAATTTAACGTTTCTCGGTCAATTTCAAAATCTTTGATGATTCTTTGTTCTTTAAGAAAATCAGCAATATTGATTCCACAGTTGCCTGTATAGCCAACATAAATCATGCCTTCGTAATCATTCAGGTAATTATTCAGGTAATAATCATTGCGGGGATAAATTCTCGGGCGCCTGTCGCAAACAAAAACATAGCGACCGTCATCGGTATCATTGATATAGGCTACAAAATCTTCCCGAAGAACAATTTTATCCGTTTCGCTCGCCTTTTCGGGAATCAAATTTATAAATGCTACGAAAAACACCACTGAAACTATCAATCGCGATAATAGATGTTTGTTTTCACGTGCAATCAAAACATAGGCAATTAACAGTGAAACAATTGCGGATTGCAACACGACAAAATCTGACATTAAATAAGCAAAATCAAATGACACTGCTGCCCTATTGGTTTGTTCAGTCAATCCGATTAGAAACTCTGCAGCATTGCAAAAAATTTGTCCCAAATCAAAGTACAAATATGAAATGCACACACCAATCAGCGAATAGACCAATGAAAGAGTAATGAGTGGCACTGCAATCAAATTTGCCAAAGGTGAAACGACTGAATATATGCCAAAATAATACGCCACAATTGGAGATACGACTAAACTCGCAGACAAGGTTAGGGATAAAGAATTGACAATGAATTGCGAAAAAGGATTTATGCTAACTTTGAATAATCTAATCAGTGCATTTCGGAAAGTAGTATAAAAAACAAGAATCCCGAAAACACTTGCAAATGACATCTGGAATGATGCTGAAAAAATTGATGTTGGGTCGAAAAGTAGAATCAATAAGCCTGTCAAACCAAGAACATTCAGCGAATTTGCTTGCTTTTGGGAACTTTTTATGATTACGTAAAGAGTTGCAAAAATGCCGGCTCGTATTCCTGACGGTGGGAACCCTGTAAACAAAATGAATGCCCAAATTAAAATCAAAAATAATACGATTTTGAATGGCAAATTCTTGACGAAAGCGAGCAAGAACCAAGCTATAACTGATATTATACCAACGTGCAAACCGGATACAGCCAATAAATGCGCCGTTCCTGATTGGGAGAATACGTCTCTCAATTCGGGTGATAATTTGGATTTCTCACCCGTGAGTAAAGCTGTAACGACTGCAGCAGTGTTAGGATTGAATAATCTGTCAATTCTGGCTTGTGCATTTTTTCGAATTTGATAGGAATACACTTTGAATTTATTCGCAAATCCTATTTGAGCTAAATTATTTCCGCGCACTTCCCCAAACCAGTCAATATCATTTGCCAACGCATAAGCACGTTGGTCAAATTCATTGTCTAATTGCTTTTTTTGAGGTAATGTAGCTTTCAGATTGACACTGATTTTTGCAGAAGGCAACATTCGCTTAATCAGATTGCTATCCACAAAAGCATATCGAATGTAGAAGCGGCATTCGGGAATTTCGCCTGTGTATTTGTTGTCGAATGAACCATCGGCAATAAAATTGACCCAGTTATCGCCTTTGGCTACGACGTGGCTTATCTCCCCTTGAAATACCCCTGAAATAGTCGGTGAGAAATTGTCTTGAAATGGAATTTTATCCTGACTTATCCTGAAATTTAAAATTGAGGAGGCTGCAACAACGAAAAAAATATACGAAACAAATTTTAATTTTGAATAGATGGCAATGCAACCTGCTATAATGCATCCAATTATCAGGTACATCAATGTAGAACTATCAAGGTCTGCGACAAATAGAGCAATAGTTCCTGATAAAATCAAGATGAACAATTTGAAAGCCGGTATTTCCGTTAGAGAAAACTTTTCCACAATTGTTTTTCAAATGGCTGTTAATCAATATTTTCAAATATAAAAAGTTCTAATTTCTTATTTTTGACTTTTTTATAAAAAATATTATGACAATGATAATAAATTTGCTTGGCATCCCAATAATTTTTCTTTTGGTTTGGCTTTTGTCAGAAAGCAAAAGGGAATTCCCATGGCGAATTGTGGTTTTGGGTATTACACTCCAATTTGCGCTCGCAATTTTTGTACTGCAAGTACCTTTTGGCGTAGATTTGTTCCGTGGTTTGGGTGATTCGGTTACCATTTTCATCAATCATAGCTTGGAAGCTGCAAAATTCATGTTTGGTGGATTGGGAGACCCTGCGAATATGCCAATATTCGGTTTTCAATTTGCATTGATAATTTCGAGCTCGATAATATTTTTCTCAGCCTTTGTTTCGATTTTGTATCATTATGGAATAATTCAAAAAATCGTTTACTCAATGGCATGGGTGCTACAAAAAACTCTCAAAACATCAGGTGTCGAATCCTTATCCGCTTCAGCAAATATTTTCATCGGGCAAACTGAAGCACCTTTGCTTATCCGTCACTACCTCAAATCAACGTCTCGTTCAGAATTATTTGCAATAATGACAGTCGGATTTGCTACAATTGCCGGTGGTGTGATGGCAGCATATATCGCAATGGGAATAGATGCCACTTATCTGGTCACAGCAAGTATAATTTCTGCCCCCGGTGGCTTGATACTTTCTAAAATTGTAATCCCTCCTCCTAAAGAAATCATATCATTGAATGAAATCAAGCAAGTTGAAATTCCCGAATCATCAAATGTACTAATTGCCATATCTAACGGAGCTACCGATGGAGTAAAACTTTCGCTGAATATAATTGGGATGTTAATTGCATTTATATCAATAATCGCAGTTCTTGACGGAAGTTTGGGATTGTTGAGTTCATGGTTGAGTAATATGGGTATTAGCGGTGTCCCGTCAAGTTTTAAAGAGCTTTTGGGTTATCTTTTTATGCCATTTGCCTTTTTAGTGGGAATACCTGCTGCTGAGGCTCAAACATTCGGCAGTTTGCTCGGGACAAAAATTTCAGTCAATGAATTTCTTGCCTATTCAAATTTGAGTGAGCTGATTCGGAGCGGTGCAATCAGTGAACGAACTGCCATTATTTCAACTTTTGCTCTGTGTGGTTTTGCTAACTTCAGTTCAATTGCCATTCAAATCGGCGGAATCGGTTCACTTGTGCCTGAACGGCGTAATGAAATTGCTCAATTAGGGATTAAAGCAATGCTCATTGGTGCTTTAGCAAATTTGTTGACAGCCACAATAGCAAGTTTGCTGATATAAAATTCAGTATTATCGTCTCTTGTTAGGTCCAAATCCGCCCGGGCGAGCTTTTTTGGGATTATCAACAAGCATTTCACGAAGTCTGTCATCGAATCTCTTTTCAAAAACCAAATATTTGCCAATTTGTTCGGCTGTCAGAAAGTCTTTAAAATAAGTTGAACGTTCTTCAATCAACTTATGTACGTTTCTTTGAGCAGCTATTACATTTTGAGATTTATCGTTTATGATTTTCTCCTCAGATTGATTAACAATTGAATTTTCAAGCTCATCAACAGCTTTTTCATAAATTGAAACTCGTTCTTTAAAATCTTTGTCATATTCATTGTAACGCAAGATAAATTTATCGGCGTTATCGCCTGATAATTCCAATATTTCAAGCATTCTCATTTTTTTGAATGCTTCAATACGCTCTCTTGCTTTTTCGACTTGTTGCCCATATGATGGAATCGAAATCATGAGCAAAACAAAAACGCTAAATATTATTTTAATTGAATTTGCCAACATTTCCTAATTCCTTTAATATATCTTGAAATTCGTCTTCTTCATAAGATTCGAAATTGCTATATAAATTATTATTATAACTAAAATTTGTACCAACGTAGTTTGTGATTTGGTCTATGTAATTATACATTTCCTCGTAATACATCTCTTCAATTATATCGCTGTAAACATCGGGAAAATTGATTTGATTGAATGATGTGTTCATCGTCACTTCGTCAACGTCTTCAGATTCGGATTCAGCGAGTATCACAGCAATTTCATCTAAATCTAAATTGCTTGTGAGCGATTGATTTTTCAGTTCGATTGTATTATCACTCGTATCATTAGCTATAAATAAAGTATAAAACATAATCAGCACTACTGCAGCAGCAGGCAAAACAAATCGAGTCAACAAGTTGAATCTCTTGAGATGTTTGTGATTCGCAGACAACTTCCTGTTCACTTTAACGCTCATATTGCGTGTCTGTGTGCTTACAGCATTGTCAAAATCAGTTTTGTCAATTCTGTCAAACAATGCTTTCGCTTCGTTCAATTCTTGAACTAAATCAGGATATTGCACGATTGATTGCTCGAAATCTATTTTTTCGCTCTCATTTAAAGCACCGAAAAGATAATCCGGCAATGCTTCTTCGACTTGTTTTCTTGTCATTTCATTCATAATTTCCACCTCACCTCAAATCCTTCATATTTTGAGCAAGCTTTTTAACAGCTTGAAAATAATTCGCTTTCAATCCACCGACACTTGTCCCTAAGAGTTCAGAAATTTCCTGATAGGACAAATCGTGAAAGTATCGTAATGCAAAGGTCTCACGTTGTTTCTCGGGCAATTTTGTTAATTCGTGATTGAATCGTTCAAACAATTCATTGTTTTCCATTTTGCTGTGAGCAGAGGCTTCCTTCGAATCAATGTCATACTCAGATTCTGACTTGAAGTTTGAAAAAAACGAAATCACAGACTTTTTTCTCTTGAAATTCAAACACATATTGACAGTAATCCGATATAGCCAAGTTTTGACAGAGCTTTGATGATTGAATCCCCCAAGGTTGGACAAAGCTTTTATCAGAACTTCCTGAGTAATATCGTCAGCATCGTCATAGTCTTTGGTGAATCTCAAGGCAGTCGAAAACACAAAGTTCTTATTTGCATTCACAAATTGATTTGCATTCTGAACTTCGTTGCCTTCAGCTTCGCCCGTCAATGTATCGTTTTCAATATGATTTGCCAAAAGAGCCGTACCCACTTATTGACCTTTGAATAATTCTTTATAGTATAGACAAATAAATTTGAAAAAAGTTTAATCACCCTAAAAAAAAATATCCCGACAAGCGGGATATTCAATGCAAAAATAAAAACTTTATATTGATTTTGAAATATCGAGGATTTCAAATTTAGTAGTGCCGGATGCAACAGTCAATTCCGCAATATCACCGATTGCTTTCCCCATGAGGGATTTGCCCAAAGGTGATGAAACAGATATTTTGTTTTGTTCAAAATCTGCTTCTTCGGCACTAACCATAATGTATTCGATTATTTTATTGTTATTAAGATTCTTAATCTTAACTTTTGAAAGAATATAAACTTTATCATCCGGGAACTCATCAGGTCTAATCATTTGACTACGAGAAAGTATTTCGGAGATTTTGTTTATCTTCATTTCCATCAGACCTTGCGCGTCTTTAGCAGCATCGTAATCGGCATTCTCGGAGAGATCACCATGAGAACGAGCTTCGGCAATCTTTCGAGCCATTTCCGGTCTGCCAATACTTTTGAGTACTCGCAATTCCTCTTCCAATTCTTGAATTTTTTCTTTGGTCATATATATCGTATTCGACATAGCTACACCTTTTTAAAAGTAATATAAATTAAAAATAAAGCCGCTACACTAAATATCGGCTTTATTCAAAACAGTGAAAAGTTCTAATTTTTTTTAAATTTCACTAAGAACACAATACAAAGTTACAAAGAATTTAGTATATGTCCTAATTTTGTTCTTTTAGTTTCGAGATAATGTCTATTTGAATCATTCGGCTCAATTTGAAGCGGAACCAAATCAACTACCTCGAGCCCGTAACTTTCAAGTCCAACTCTCTTTCGTGGATTGTTTGTTATTAATGACATCTTACGAATTCCGAGTGAACGCAAAATTTGTGCACCAATTCCATAATCTCGTGGGTCGGGTGCAAATCCAAGTTCAACATTTGCTTCGACAGTATCAAGTCCGGCATCTTGCAGTGAATATGCTTTGACTTTATTGATAAGTCCAATACCTCTTCCCTCTTGACGCATATAAAGCAACACACCGTTACCGGCTTTGGCAATCATTTCGAGTGATTTCTCCAATTGTTCGCCACAATCACAACGTATTGACCCAAATACATCACCGGTTAGACATTCGGAATGCACTCTGACCAAAGTTGGCTTTTCGGGGTCAATTTCACCCAAAACTAAAGCAGAGTGTTCAAATTGGTCAATTTCACTTTCGTAAACATGAACTATGAAATCTCCATGTTTTGTAGGCAATTTTGCTTCAGCGGTGCATTTTATTAAATTATCGGTCTTGAGACGATAAGCGATTAAATCCTTTATGGTAATGATTTTCATATTATTTGCCTTAGCAAAATCGACTAATTCTGGCATACGAGCCATCGAACCGTCTTCGCTAATCATTTCGCATAAAATACCGCTTGACTTCAAACCTGCAAGTCTCATTAAATCTACAGTTGCTTCAGTATGACCGGCACGACGCAAGACGCCACCTTCTTGGGCTACAAGCGGAAATACGTGACCGGGACGAAGCAAATCCGATGGTTTAGTATCAAGTCGGGCAACAGCCCTTACTGTAATAGCTCTGTCGAAAGCTGAAATTCCGGTCGATGTGCCATGAGCATAATCAACCGATACAGTAAACTTAGTTTCGTGCAATGCAGAATTGACTCTAACCATAGGTTCCAATTCGAGTGCTCTTGCACGAGCTTCGGTAATAGCGATACAGATGAGACCTTTACCTTTCGTGCTCATGAAATTGATAGTCTCGTGAGTGCAAAGCTCCGAAGATGCAATTAAATCACCCTCGTTCTCACGGTCCTCATCATCCATAACGATAATGACCTTGCCGGAAGCAAGGTCAATCAAAGCCTCTTCAATTGTATTTAACATTATAAAATCCTTTTTTATAGAATAAGCGAAATCTTAGAGCTTACTTGCAATAGACGCTTTTTCAAACTTGACTTTTACATTATCAGCTATTTGGAGTGTAAAAGTTTTGTCGTCCGAATCTGTAACTGAGCCGTGCATGCCGGCAGTTGTTATGACTCTGTCGCCCTTGCGAATATTAGAAAGCATATTTTGATGTTCTTTCTGACGTTTTTGTTGTGGTCTTATCATCATGAAATACATGATTGCAATTACAACGGCAAACATCAAAAGCATTGACATCATACCGCCACCACCACCATCCCCGCCGCCGGGAGGTGTCATCATTATTGTAGAAAAAATGTGATTCATTTCTTGTCCCTATTTATTTAAAATAAACTCATGATCTATTTACAAAAGTACAAAAAATCAACCAATTAACCTTGATTTCCGTTATAAATTTGGATAAAGTCTTTTTTCCAGTTCTTGAAATCTCCCGATAAAATCTTCTCTCTTGCAGTTCGAGCAAGCCAAAGATAGAAGGCAATATTATGCAATGATGCCAATTGCAATCCCAGAATTTCATCTGAAATGAAAAGATGTCGCAAATATCCGAGTGAGAAATTTTGGCTGGCATATGAATCAACATTCGGGTCAATTTGCTCATTTGAAAGCTTATATTTAGCATTTTTGATGTTGATTTTCCCACGCGAAGTGAATAATTGCCCGTTCCTTGCATTCCGCGTTGGCATTACACAATCAAACATATCTATGCCCCGTTCGATACATTCCAAAATATCAATCGGAGTGCCGACTCCCATCAAATAGCGCGGTTTATCTTTAGGCAAAATATCAGTGGATAGTTCAGTAATATCATACATCATTTCATTTGGTTCGCCTACAGAGAGACCACCAATAGCATTTCCATCAAAATCAAGGTCTATCATTTTCCGCAAATACTCGACCCTCAAATCATTATACATTCCGCCTTGGGCTATCCCGAACATAAATTGTTGGTTGCCGTATTTGGGTGTTTTGGGTCTGAAATATTCGATTGAACGTTCAGCCCAATCAAGCGAAAGATTCATAGATTTGCGTACATAGGCTCTATCTGCCGGATAAGGAGCACATTCATCAAGCACCATCATAATATCGGAGCCTAAATTTCGTTGGATGTCAACCACAATTTCAGGTGTAAAAAAGTGCTTCGAGCCATCAATGTGCGATTTGAATTCTACTCCATCATCGGTAATCTTTCTGATGTCTTTGAGCGAAAATACTTGATAACCACCGCTATCAGTCAGAATTGCGCGATTCCAATTCATAAATTTGTGCAAACCATCGAATTCATGAATTGTGTCATCGCCGGGACGCAAGTAAAGGTGATAGGTATTGCCCAAAATGATGCGCGTATCTAACTCCACGAGTTCACGCTGTTGAATCGCCTTGACAGTTGCATTAGTTCCGACGGGCATAAATACCGGAGTTTCGATTTCGGCATAAGTAGTTTTCAAAAGCCCCGCTCTTGCTTTGCTTTCTCCGTCTTCTTTTATAAGTGTGAAAAATTCATTCATTAGTAATCTGTAATATTAAATAAGTTCTTTGCGTCATTTGTAAAGAATTGAAGTTCAAATTTAAGGAATAAAAAAATGACACTCGACAATGTATTATCAAAATTATGGGAATTATACACTTCGCAAAATGAATCGGCACGAAAAGTATATGAACTATTTACCTCCGAAGGCGAAACAGTTATCAATGACCACATTGCGTTCCGTACTTTTGACAATCCTAAAATAAATATGGATACTCTCGGCAAAATTTTCACCGATTTAGGCTATCGTGAAATGGGACAATATGATTTCCCGGAAAAAAAGTTGAATGCTAAGCACTATGAATATACCGGAAACGAGAACATGCCTTTGATTTTCATCAGTGAACTCCGAACGAGCGAGTTTAGTGACTTTTTGCAAGCAATCGTTGATGATTGTGTCCAAAAAATTGGAAGTGCCTTGATTGAAAGCGGTGAAATATTATACTCCGGCAATATTTGGGGCAAACCTTCGCATACAGTTTACCAAAATCTCCTCAAAGAGTCCGAATATGCTGCTTGGCTGTATTACAATGGATTTTGTGCTAACCATTTCACTGTCTCAGTTAATAATCTCAAAAAGTTTGATTCGCTCGAAAAAGTCAATCAATTGCTGAAAGACAAGGGATTCAAACTTAATGATTCGGGTGGAGAAATCAAGGGCAATCCGGCGGAGTATCTCGAACAATCCAGTATCAAAGCCGATATAATCTCAGGAGATTTCATCGAAGGTGAATTTGAAATCACAGGTTGCTATTACGAATTCGCAAAACGATACGAAACGTCATCGGGAGAATTGTTCAAGGGTTTTATCGCCAAATCGGCTGATAAAATATTTGAGAGTACAAACAAAGGCTGAGATTTTTGTGCGGAAGAGGGGATTTGAACCCCTACACCCATAAGGCACCACCCCCTCAAGATGGCGTGTCTACCAATTTCACCACTTCCGCAAAGATACAGAACACAAAAGTAGCACATTGCGAGTAGATTTCAAAAAATATTTTTTAGAAATGTAATTTATCAACAAATATTTTGGTATGTGAGCAAAAAACCCTATATTTGTAGTCTTAAGGTGACGTGGCCGAGTGGCTAGGCTGCGGTCTGCAAAACCGCCTACGGAGGTTCGACTCCTCTCGTCACCTCTTTTTTTATACATAAATGACAATTTAAAATATGGGCAGTGCTACAGACCTCAAAAAAGGTGCAGTCGTTAAATATAACGGTGAAAACTGTGTTGTGATTGAAACGCAACACATCAAACCCGGCAAAGGTGGCGCATTTTTCCAAACGAAAATGCGTAATATCCGTACCGGAAAAGTTGTTGAAAATCGCTTTAGAAGTGAAGAAACAGTTGAGTTTGTCAGAGTTGAAAGACGCTCATATCAATATCTTTACAAAGATGGCAGCGATTTGATTTTCATGGATGTAAACACATTCGAGCAAATCGGCATTCCCGATGATACTCTTGGTAGTGAAATTCGATTTTTGAAAGAGAATGAGATAGCATTACTTGCATTCGAGGGTGAAGCAGTGCTTTCAGTTGATGTACCACAACACGTAAACTTAAGAGTAATTCATACCGAACCCGGATTCAAAGGTGATACAGCTACAAATGTTACCAAACCCGCAACTCTCGAAACCGGAGCCGAAATCGGTGTTCCGATATTTATCAATGAAGGTGACTTAATCAGAGTTGATACTCGTGAAGCAAGCTATATTGAACGCGTTAAAGAATAATTAATTCTCCAATCAATTTTTTTTCAACAATTCAGGAGATATTATGGACATCAGTTACTTGAAAGATATTATGCAGTTGTTTGATGAAAGTTCTGCTTCATCGCTCGAAATAGATGAAGAAGGCACAAAAATCAAAATCAGCAAAATCAGCGAATCTAAATCCGAGTCTAATACCAATCAGCCCATTATTATTCCGATGGGTTCTTTTGCATCTACCCCGAATATGGCACCTGTTCAAGAATCGCAACATTATGCACCTCAACAATCCGCTCCTGTAGCTGAAGCAAAAGATGTTGCACCGGAAAGTAATCTTCACGAAATCAAATCTCCAATTGTGGGTACTTTTTATCGTTCACCTTCGCCCGAATCACCGGCTTTCGTGGAAGTAGGCACTAAAATTCGCCCGGGTGATACACTTTGCATTATCGAAGCAATGAAATTAATGAACGAAATCGAAAGTGATGTCAGTGGCACTGTCGTGAAAATTCTAATCGAAAATTCTAAACCTATTGAATTTAATCAGCCAATTTTCCTTATTCAGCCTGATTAATAAGGGATAGATGAGTATGATAAAAAAAGTATTGATTGCAAATCGAGGCGAGATAGCGCTTAGGATTATCCGAGCTTGTAAAGAGATGGGAATTGCAACAGTTGCTGTATATTCTACAGCAGATAAGGAATCTTTACACGTGAAATTTGCTGATGAAGCAATTTGTATCGGTCCAGCTCCAAGTCGCGATAGCTACCTCAGAATACCGGCTATTATATCGGCTGCTATGATTACCAATGCGGATGCAATTCATCCTGGATATGGGTTCATGGCTGAAAATGATAAATTTGTTGAAATTTGCAACGACCACGGAATCATCTTCATTGGTCCATCTGCCGATGCAATTCGCAGAATGGGAAATAAATCTATAGCAAAAGAAACTATGCGTAACGCAGGGGTCCCTGTTGTTCCCGGCAGTGTAGGCGTTGTGAAAGATTATGAAGAAGCGAAAACAGTTTGCGATGAAATCGGATACCCTGTAATGCTGAAAGCTGTTGCAGGTGGTGGCGGCAAAGGTATGCGACTTGTCGAAAGTCCGAATGAATTAGCTGCCGCATTCAGCGTAGCAAGCAATGAAGCCGAGGCATTCTTTAGCAATCCGGATTTATATATCGAAAAACTTGTTATCGGTTCACGACATATAGAAATTCAAGTGATTGGCGACAAACACGGCAATGTCGTGCATCTGAACGAAAGAGAATGTTCTATCCAAAGACGGCACCAAAAACTAATCGAAGAAGCTCCATCGCCCGTAGTAACAAGGGCTTTACGTAAACAAATGGGCGAAGTTTCTGTACTTGGGGCAAAATCTGTGAACTATTACGGTCCCGGCACAATCGAATACTTAGTTGATGCTGAAATGAACTTCTACTTCATGGAAATGAATACCCGAATTCAAGTTGAACACCCTGTCACGGAAGAGTCATTGGGAATAGATTTGATTACTGAGCAAATTTTAGTCGCTTCAGGTGGCAAACTAAGGCTAAAAGAGTCTGAGCCAAAATTCCATTCAATCGAATGCAGAATCAACGCCGAAGACCCTGAACACAATTTCCGCCCAAGCCCCGGGCGTATTGATGTATTTCATGTTCCCGGTGGTCGTGGTATCAGAACCGATTCCCATGCTTACCAAGGCTACACAATTCCGAGTAACTATGATTCATTAGTTGCAAAATTAATAGCTACTGCCCCTACTCGAAAAGAGGCAATAGCTAAGATGTACAGAGCTTTAGACGAATTTATAATCGAAGGAATCAAGACTACTATTCCTTTCCATAAGAAGATGATGATGAACAAAGACTTTATCTCAGGCAATATTGATACAAAATATTTAGATAGAGTTGATTGGAATTCAATGTAATTTTCTTAATTTTACACTTTGATAATTGTTTTTTTTCAATTAAAAGTTGGAGATTGTATGAATTTCCCGGAAAATTTAAAATACACAGAAGACCACGAATGGGTCAAATTAGAAGGTAATATCGGCACTATCGGAGTGACTGACCATGCTCAAGGCGAACTTGGTGATATCGTTTATATTGATATTCCCGAACCCGACGCTACTGTCAACGTTGGAGATAGTTTCGGAACAATTGAAGCTGTTAAAACTGTTGCAGAAATGTATGCCCCAGTTTCAGGAAAATTGGTGGAAGTCAATTCAGCATTGAATGATGCTCCCGAAACAGTAAACTCGGACCCTTATGGCGAAGGATGGATTGTAAAAATCGAATTGAGCAATCTTGCAGAATTAGACAAGCTAATGGATGCAACAGCTTATAAGGCTAAAATCGGACATTAATCCAATTAATTTGAAGAACATTTAGCCCTCAGAACAAAAATGAGGGCTTTTTGTTATGTTAAGTATTCAACTTGTTTTATTAAATAAATGTAACTTTCTCTTCATTCGTGTGTAATATATGAATGGATATTTGTTAAATTATAAAAAAATTAAAATGAAAAAAATATTATTACTTATCGCTATCATAATTGCTGTACCAAGTTTTAGCTTTGCAGGGAATCCCGAATCACAAAATTTGAATGCTATATATGATGTATTGCCTGACATAGGGTCATGCACAGCAGGTGTGTTGAAACAATCAGAGATTGACCGAGTTTTAGAGCGTGTCAATTATATCCGCAGCCTTCATAAGCTCAAACCAGTAACTTACGAGTACAATGGTCAACAAATGTCTATGGAAGGTAGCTTGAATATGATTGCAGGCGGTACTATCGGACACGTTGATGACCCTTCGTCAAAATGCTACACTCCGGGTGCCGGTCAAGCAAGGCTAAAGTCTAATTTGCATCTAGGAATAGGAACGAATCCTACTACAGTCATAAGTGAAGATATAATTATCGGATGGCTGATTGATGAGCATAATGCAGACAAAGAACAAAATTATAAAGTCGGGCACCGTAGAGCAATAATCAATCCTTTTTTGACTCGATTTGCTTTTGGTAGAGCTGATGGCAAACCACAAGGTTCAAATTATTATTATACCGGCGCAAATTTTTTGTATCAAGATTATACAAATGGAAATATATCGGATACAGACTTAGAATACATTGCTTATCCATACGAGTATTATCCTCCTTCTTATTTTAGCAAGTCCTTTTATTTGTCATTCAATGCAATTGCAAGTAAGTCAAATTTGTGGGCAAACCAAAATGTGGATTACACATCAGCAGTTGTTACAATGAAAACTGAAAGTGGCTCAAATATCAATGTGAATTCTGTAAAATACGACAACGAAGGTTGGGGAAGTTTCCCGAACAACATCAGTTGGAAAGCAGACGGATTGGTAAATGAAGTGCGATACAACGTTGAAATCAAAGGAGTTGTGGTAAACGGACAAACGAAGAATTATTCTTATTGGTTCAATTTGACTGATAAAAATCAAACAAGTCCACCACAAACTCCACAGCCACAATTGCCGGAAAACTTAGCAAAAAATGTCAAAGTTTCAAATGCGCTCACTTGGTCGCTAACTGATAACACGAATAAATACATTTTGCAAGTAAGCTCAAATGCAAATTTTACAAGTTTAGTAATCGACAAAAATGCTTTACCAACAAACGCATATCTGCCAAATGAACTAACTCATTCGACCCAATATTGGTGGCGAGTAGCAGCGAATAACGATGCCGGAACAAGCCCATGGTCTGAGGTATTTACATTTACAACTGCTTTTCCTTTGCCGGCGAAAGTTGTATTGAAAACACCGGCAATCAATGCTGACATCAAAACTACTACCCCAACTTTGACTTGGGAGGCAGCAGACCGTGCTGATACTTATGCAGTTCAAATAGCAAACGATAATACTTTTGAAGGCTTTGCCATTAAATTTACTAAATCAGGAATCGAAGATTTAAGTGCCGAAGTAACTCCTAATCGTTTAGTAAACAACACAACTTACTATTGGCGTGTACGTGCATCGAATGGCACCGGATATGGCGAATTTTCAGAAATTTGGTCATTCAATATCGGTTCGAGTATGTATGGTCCGGCGCTAATATATCCTGAAAATAATGCTACAAAAGTTGAAAAATCACCGCTCATCAAATGGGGACAAATTGAAGGTGCTGATTCTTATAGAATTCAAATCACAACCAAAGAAAATTTTGAAGAAAGTTTGGTTGTAAATCAAGGCGGATTGACAGACGAAGAATACCTCTTTAACACTAGCGAAGGAGGCACTCTGTATAAATGGCGTGTTCGCGGTGAATCATCAGGCGGAAACGGCGATTGGTCTCAAGTAAATTCGTTCACAACAGACCCCTCATCATCAGTACAAAGTTTTGTTGACAAAAACTTCTTAATGTACCCAAATCCGGCAAATGAACAAATCAAACTACAATTGAATTCGTTCGCAATAGCGCCAATTAAAATACTCATTTTTGATATTTCCGGCAATGTTGTGCATGAATCAACAAATATTACGTCCGAAGGTGTAAATGAATACATAATCAATATCAGTCATTTACCTATTTCGACTTATATGATATCGATTAACAGTGGATTGAATAGCTTTGTAAAGAGCTTTACAATTGTAAGATAAAATATAAAATCTAACGGCACGATTAACACAATAGTTCAATCGTGCCGTTTTTAATTTGTGGGAATTCAATGGAAAATTTAGGCGATATCAGACGAGATTACAACAAGTTCAAACTTGACGAAACTTCGATTAATAAAGACCCTTTTGCACAATTCAAAATTTGGATGGATGAAGGGTTGAACGGTAATTTCTACGAACCGACAGCGATGGTGATTTCAACTGTCAATTCCGACGGTCGCCCATCATCGAGAGTTGTGCTTTTGAAAAGCTATGACGAACAGGGCTTTGTATTCTTCACGAACTATTTGAGTCGCAAAGGAACTGACATTACGTCCAATCCTTATGGCTCATTGCTATTTTTCTGGGATAAATTTGAGCGTCAAATCCGAATTGAAGGTAAAATCCAAAAAATCTCTCCTGAGGAATCTAAAAAATATTACGATACAAGACCATATACGAGCAGAATCGGAGCTTGGGCATCGGAGCAAAGTCAACCACTAAAGAGTAGATTCACTTTGATTAGGAAAGTGCTTAAACTAATGATGAAGCACCCGATTAATGTGCCGTTGCCGGACTTTTGGGGAGGCTACCGTTTAGTGCCTGATGAGTTTGAATTTTGGCAGGGACGAGAAAATAGATTGCACGATAGGTTCAGATTCAAATTAAGCGAAACTGAAAAGTGGGAAATATTGCGATTATCACCTTGACCCTATTTGAAAAAATATTTCATTTCCACAACTGTTCCTTCCGAATTCGAACGTATCTTGACTTCATGCATTAATTCACGAATGATAAAAACACCTCTGCCGCTTGCTTTGAGCAAATTTTCGGGTTCGAGGCAATCGTCAATTTCCTGAGGATTAAAACCAGTCCCTTCGTCTTTAACGTAAATGTAAATCATCTCTTTATCTGCTTCCACATTAAACTGAACTTGCTTGCTTGGGTCTAATTTGTTGCCATGATTGATAGCATTGTTGACTGCTTCTGTGACTGCAATCATGATATTGTAAAATATCGTATCATCAATAGAAAATTTTGACCTCAAATCTGCTAAAATCGGTTCAATTTCTGTGATTGAATGTCTTTCGCTCTTGAGAGTGTTATGAGAATGGAAAATTTTTTCGCTCATGAAATTACAATGAAATTTGTGAAACTAAATAAATATTTGGTATTTCTCCCGAAAACCTATCATTTATATATCTAAATTCATACCAACCTACTAAAGATATTAACGAATAATGCGAAAAATTAACTTTAATGTTTATTTCAGGACCTAAACTAACACTTACATAATCATTTGGATTGCTTCTGCGAATTGCGATATTCCTATTTGACAAGTTGTAGTATCTGAACCCGCAAGCTACGTCATAGACTTCGTTCTCCCTATATTTCACGAAAAATTTCCCGAAAAATTTCATATTTCCACTGACGGGTGATTCCTCAAAACTTGACCAATACAAGACTCCTGTTTCACGATATATCAAATCGTAGTTCAATAACAGGCTTGTCTTTTCAGTCAACCTAATTGTAATCGAATCATTATATCCTATTTGACGAAAGCTATAACTCGAGACACCCGGTGATATTGATTCAAAATCGTAAACTGTATAATTTGCCAAGATGTTGAAAGTAGGTTTCAATGAAATAAATTTGCTATTGTAGCTGAAAAATGGGCTCAATTTGATAATCCGCATCCAATAATTCGATGCACTTCGCTGCGATTTAAGATAGACCAAATGATTCATTTGCAATTCGGCATTAACCCCCATCGCGAACAATTCGTTGACTTTGCGTGAATACTTGGTGGAAATTATTGTCATGAACTCGTCTCTGTCGGAGTAATTCGATTCCGATGGAGTATCAAAGCGTGTTAACATCAGCAAAATTTTTGATTCCAAAGTATCGGATTTCGACAAAAGAAACTGTGTTTGATTGGTAATATTTGTAATAGAAGTTATATTATCCAACATAAAAGCTTCGTTCTTCATTTGATTGAAGCGATTTTCGTCAATATCCTGAAGTTTAGTTACGATATTTTGGTCTTCCTCAGTTGAATAGTCCATTAGTAACCTATTTGTGAAAGCAGGATTGACATAATTCATATTTCCGCTCAATCTGAACGATGTAATGTCGCGAGATTTCGAGACTCCTGTATTCAAATCATTCGGAACATATGTATTGTACCATTTTTCTACCGAATTACGGTTTACTGCTAATTTGATTCCGCTATACATTGCTTTGCTCAGTTGATAATTCAAATTCAGTTCGGCAAAATATGTTAAACTGCCACGTTCCTCGACTGAAAACGGGAAATCAAGACTATTTGCAGACATATACACCGAATCTCGCCTGAGCAGATTCGACCTGTCTAAATATGATACACCAAAATCGGCACTTATGTAATCGTAAATCGAAAAAATTCGCGATACATTTGAATTAAAATTTATAGTATTTAGCGAGCGGTTGTAATTGAGTTTCAACATCTCCCCTTTTAATCTGCCGGCAAAATTCAAATCGCTCTCATTGTTCAAATACTTGGCTTCGAATTTCATAATATCGCCACCGGAGACAACTCCTACTTGCGAATTTTGTTCTCGTCCATATGCAAAATTGATGAAATTATATTCCGAAATATCATATTGAATCCCCAAAAGTCCATTCAATCGACTTAGTTCATTCAATTCAACACTGCCCGGATTGGAAGTGACTAAATATGAGTTATTAAGGAGAAATCGGAAATTGCCGGTCGCCGGTGTTAAATAATTGAATTTGAACGCTTGGTCATCTTGAAATATCGTTCTGCCTTCGAGCGAGGCGTTACCGTAGTAATTTTGCTCTAAATCGAAGATACCGAATTTAGTTTCGGTGTGATAGTCCAATAATAGGTTAAAATTATAGACATTCATCACTTTATTAAATCCGTAGCGAAGCAAATTCTCAATTGGAAGAGTATTGATCGAATCATTTACCATAGTTGAAAATACCGAATTTGATTTCAAAATCAGTATGACAAAAAATAGAAATATGAGTCGCAAAACTCTATTGTTCATCTCGAAAAAGCCCTTTGTTGCACTCTCGTTTGTACAAAATTACGAGTTCTGCAATTAAAGTCTTATTCTCCTTGACAATGATTTTCCTTCCGGATTTCAAAGTGATAGTAGTATCGAAAGCCGATTCTACGGTTTCGATTTCATCGGCGTTCACAAGGATTTTTTCGCCGTCAATTTTTGTCAATTCAATCATCGTTATTCTCAAGTTCGTGAAGTAAAGCCTGTCTCTCAATTTCAAGCTGTCTAATTCTTCGGTCAATCGAATCTATTTCTTCAGGTAAGGAATCCATCTCGAGTCTGAGTTTGCTTGCAGCTTCGTCAACCAAATCAATTGCCTTATCGGGAAGAAATCTGTCAGAAATGTAGCGGTAAGATAATTCTGAAGCAGCTATGATTGCAGCGTCAGTGATTTTGACACCATGATGAACTTCATACCGCTCTTTTAATCCACGTAAAATAGAGATTGTGTCTTCGACAGTCGGCTCATCAATAATCACTTTCTGGAAACGTCGCTCCAAAGCGGCATCTTTTTCGACGTATTTTTGATATTCGTTGAATGTTGTTGCACCGATGCAATGCAATTCTCCGCGTGCAAGTGCCGGTTTGAGTATGTTAGCTGCATCCATGCTACCGGAAGTCGCTCCTGCACCGACTAAAGTGTGCAATTCATCAATGAAGAGGATTATTTCACCGTTTGAATCGGAGACTTCTTTAATTAGTGCTTTGAGTCGCTCTTCAAATTGACCTCGGAAACTTGTTCCGGCAATCAGACTTCCCATATCCAAAGCAACAATTGACTTCGTTTTGAGATTTTCCGGTACGTCGCGATTTACAATTCTTTGAGCGATTCCCTCAACTACAGCAGTTTTGCCAACGCCAGGCTCGCCGATAAGCACAGGATTATTTTTTGTTTTCCTCGATAATACTTGCAACACTCGTCTAATTTCATTTTCTCTGCCGATTACTGGGTCCAATTTGCCTTGAATTGCCTCTTCGTTCAACATCCTGCCGTATCGTTTAAGAGCTTGATATTTGTCTTCGGGATTTTGGTCGGTCACACGGCTGTCTCCCCTGATTGAATGCAATACTTGCAGAACAATATCCTTGGTTAGCCCATTTTCATTGAGTATCTCGAAGGCATCGCTTTTCGTTTCCATCATTGCTATCAAAAGATGCTCGGTACTTATGTATTCATCTTTTAGATTATTCGCATTTTTAAGTGCGACGTTGAACAAATCGTTTGTGGAATTGGATAAATATGGTTGGACGAGAGCAGCATCAGAAATTTTTGGCAATTCTTGCAATTTTTTGTTCACCATTATTTTGATTGAATTCAGGTTTGCTCCGGCTTTCAAAATCAAATCGGGAATAATTCCGCTCGAATCTTGCACCAAAGCCGCAAGCAAGTGAGTTGGCTCAATCGCTTGATTATTATAGCTCGATGCAATCTCTTGAGCTGTTTGCAAGGCTTCTTGTGCTTTTAAAGTCAATTTTTGGTAATTCACAATCTTCTCAGGTCATATATTAATCAACATACAAATTGATTTACGAATTACTTAGATAAGATATTTTATTACTCAATCGCATTCGGCGTAATTATTTCAATATAATTCCGTCTTAAACTTTTGAATAATTTGAATTAAAAATTTAGGACGATTCGATGATGGCTTTTGCTACTATTTTTATAAGTTTATTGTTGAAATTTTGGAAAAGGTGCAAAAACCATGGATAAAATCAAAGGAAAGATTCTTTGGATTGATGACGAAATAGACCTATTGCGTCCTCATATCATATTGCTAAACCAACGCGGATTTGATGTCGATACTGCTACCAATGGCGAAGATGCAATTGAAATGCTGAAGCAACAGCATTTCGATTTAATATTTTTGGACGAATCAATGGTCGGTATTTCGGGATTGGAAACTTTACCGATTTTGAAAGAAATTGACCCGACTACTCCGATTGTGATGGTAACTAAGAATGAAGCCGAAAGCGTTATGGAAGAGGCTATCGGAAGCAAAATTGATGATTACTTGACTAAACCCGTCAACCCGACACAAATTTTAATGGCAGCAAAAAAATTCCTCGAATCTTCAAGAATTGAAGAGGAAAAATTCACGCAAAATTATTTGATGGGATTCAACGAAATTTCTCGTCAAATGCTTGGTCAAGTTGATTGGAATGATTGGGTTGAGATTTATACTCGATTGGTTCAATGGTCTATGGAATTGGATAGAATGCCAAATACGACACTTACACAGACATTGCAAGACCAATTCCGTAATGCGAATGCAGAATTCTCGAAATTTATCGAGCGCAACTATATCAATTGGTTGGATTCAAAGTGGGAAGATGCAAATCCTGTGCTTTCACCACATCTTTTGGATACCTATTTAAAGCCTCTTCTGAGCCAATCTAAGACAGTTTTCATATTCGTTGTTGATTGTATGAGGCTTGACCAATGGCTCGTAATGCAAGAGCTTTTAGCTTCATATTATTCATTCAAGACAAATTATTATTGCACTATACTTCCGACGGCAACACAATATGCACGAAATTCAATTTTCTCGGGACTATATCCGATTGAAATCAAGAAGCACTATCCCCAATGGTGGAATTCCGATACAAATAGCGAAGACCATAAGTTAAATGCTTTTGAAAAGGAATTACTCGAAGCTTGGATTGAAAGACGCAGAATAAAGCTCAGAAACAGACCCGGTTATGTCAAAATATTCGATACCGAATTCGGTCAAAAAATCGAACGTGACATAATGCAATATACTCAAAATCATTTGAACGCTTTTGTTTTGAATGCTGTTGATATGATTGCCCATTCGCGTTCTGATTATGCTATTTTGAAGGAAATTGCACCCGACGAATCCGCTTATCGCTCGTTGACGCGTTCATGGTTCAGGCACTCCAGCTTTTTCGGTATGCTCAAAGCATTGTCAAAACAAAAAGACATCAGCATACTCATAACCACAGACCATGGTTCGGTACGTTGTATGCGTGGCGTTAAGGTGCTGGGAGACCGCGATACATCAACAAATTTACGATATAAATTCGGAAAAAACGTAAAAGCTGAATCAAGATATGCTATGCAAATTGCAAGACCCGAAGATTACAAACTTCCGGCTCACGGAATCACTGTGAACAATATCATAGCTAAAGAAGATTATTATTTCGTTTATCCGACTGATTATCATCATTATTTGAATAAATATCGTGACAGTTTCCAACATGGCGGAATTTCGATGGAAGAAATGATTTGCCCGGTTGTGCAACTGACACCAAGGTAAGAAATGCAAGAACTGAATTTAAAGTCGAAAAGTGAAAAAGATACAATTAAACTTGGTAACGACTTTGCAAAAGAATTAAAATTAGGTGACGTAGTGGCACTTTATGGTGAGCTCGGAGCCGGGAAAACAGAATTTATCAAGGGTTTGTGCCATGCTCTAAACGTAGAGCAAATGGTTACAAGCCCTACTTTTTACTATTATGAATAGCTACACCGGCAGGTTAAATCGTAGGGAACTTAGTATTTATCATGTTGATTTGTACAGAATTAAAAATGCGTCTGAATTGGACGAAATTGGCTTCGACGAATGTATCCATTCCAAAAATGATATTATACTTATTGAATGGGCTGATAAAGCCGGAAACCGATTGTCTAAAGTTGATTATACAGTTAGATTTGAATTAGATGATGACAATGAAAATATCCGTTTAATTTCAATCAAAGATACTTCCAATTGATAGTAACCTAACGCAATATTATTATCGGCTGGACTAAGCTCTGATTTCCACCTATTATCTTCAGGTAATATATTCCTTGAGCGAACGAATTGGTAGAGATTTTTCTGAGATACTCGATATTTATTAAATTTTCAATTTGTTCAGTGTAAATTTTCCTACCCATAAAATCATAAATTTCAAAAATTGTAATAAGTGAATTCCCGTTATAGTACTGAATATTCAGGTTATCTTTGACGGGATTTGGGAAAACTTTGGTCAGTCTTAAATTTGATTCATCAAAGCAATCATCTAATTTTATTACATGCACCTTTTTTATTATAGTATCCGCAGGTTTCTCCCAGAAATCAGTTGCAATCAGTTTGATTTCAAGACTGTCGTAGAGAGGGCTGATGTTAATCTTCATTTCGGTATTGTAAACGTTGAACCATTCGGTAGTGGTTTCGTTGATAAAAGCCCTATATGAATAATCGAGACTATAAGTATTCCGACCTTTGTAGAGCGGTTGGACATGCCACACACCAACTTCACAAGTAAAAACTTCATCGGGACCCGAAATAGCTATATTATTATTTACAAAAGATGTGGTATTGTATGATAAAGGTCTGAACGTTGTATTGATTCGGGTAATATTCAATCCTTTCAATTCATTAACTTTTGATTTTATCTCGCTGAAGCTGGTTCTTGGGTTTGCGGTGTAGAGAAACCAGTCAATCTCAATTTTATGTTCTTCTTTGATTCCATTATGGAGGCTTTCCCCTATTGAGCCCATCGAATACCAAGTCATAAAATCATACTGAGGGTAGTAATTGTTTATAGTATAAGGTTTGAGCCATGAATCAGATTCGTAAGATTGTCCTGAATAAATGATATAATCAACATCAGGTTCGTCACTCAAAATCTCGAATGCAATTTTGTTGCCTAATTTATCAACTCGCATCACATAAATCATCCATCTATCGCCAATCAAAGGTCTCCCTTTGTACTCACCAACGCATTGTTTAAACCCTATAAGTTTGCCATTATCGTAGCAGATGCAATCTAAGTCCGTGTTTAATATATTAATGCCAGTGTAATTATTACATCCCGCTTTCATCCTTGGGTGAGTATCGTGATACCAACCATTATTCCACTCAAAATCCATTTCAGCCCAATACCTGATGGAATCATCACCATCTTTGAAACTAAACATAGTGTTGCTCCAAAGCCAATAAGCTTGGATAATTTTGTCGGGACCTTTTAATGCTTCGAGTTTGATTCTGGTGGCATAAGTGCCTTCCCTGAACAAAAAGCTTGATGCAATCAATGGATGCGGATGCACTTCCCATTTCCCCTTATTGAAGATTAGTTGTACTCCTGTTGAATCAAATTTGATTGTTGTGCTCGGATGTTGCTTAGTAGAATCGTGATAAACATATCCTTGCCATGCACGGGAGTTTATTATCCCGTCACGCGTAATCCAAGGATTATTGCCAAATATCGAACCTGATGAATCAAATGGTGCCGGATTGATGAAATTTGCATAATGAAAATCATCAAAGAGGTACTCAGTATCGAACAAATCTTGCGAATTTAGAAATTTAATATCAAAAAGTAAGATAGTAACTACAGCATAGACCACAAAATTGAAGTTCATTACAATGTCTGCGTTTTTGGCAAAAAATTATTCTACAATATAAGATGCTTTATTCAATAAATCATCAGAAAATGTGAAATTCAATGCTTGCGCAGTCTTTTTATTCAAATAAATTTGAGTTGTCGGCAAATATTTGACAGCAATGTCATCGGCTTTTATGCCCAATAGAACCGAAATTGCCGAAATACCGGTTTCCATTGCCAATTGAGCGTAATCGACCGAAACGCCACCGAGAGCTCCATCTTCAACGTTTTCTCGTGAATCGCCAACTACATACATATTTTTCACAATTGCATTCTGGGATAAATCCTTCATCCCCAAATTTATTGTATTGTCGGCGGCGATTAAGATTGTATTGATTTGTAGCTTTTCTAAAACTGACAAAGCCGGAGTGATTTGACTAATATCTTCTATAATTTCACTTGTAAATTCCAATCCGTATAGTACAGATAATGAAGTAAGTTTTTGTTGTGCATATTGCGAATTTGCTTCGTTCGGATTATACATTCTGCCAGCTTTGGTCAAATTGGGGAATAATTCTTTTACAAATTTCAAGTAATCATCAAAATTGGTTGCATCCGACAATCCGGTTACATTCTCACGCGCATTAAGTATTCCGGCAAACTCGGGCGACGTTACATAAGTATAGACAACAGGAATATTTGCAGGAGTGTAATCAACAGCCGCTTTTGAGGCAGATGTGGAAACAGGAATGATAATATCGCAATTCAAATCAACCAATTCTTTACATAACATTGGCAATCTCGAAGCATCTCCATTTGCATTTTTCTCAATATATTCGACATTTTTGCCGCTAATCAATCCGAACTCTTGCATACTATTTTTAGTTCCTTGAACTATATTACCTGAAATTTCGGACATATTGTATCTCAAAAATCCAACTTTAATATTCGCAGCTGAGATTTGTATTGTATCTCCGGCATTCAAATTATATTTCTCAGACATATTTCCAAAATTCACAGCAAGGATTAATTTATTGTCGGCATCAAGCAATGCAACATTCGCCCCAACAGGAACACTCGAAAAAGTAGTTGACCATCGTGCGAAAAATGTACTGCCACCTGCTTGAACTTTCAAAATCGAACCAAGTTCAATACCCGCCAATAACTCACTTGAAATATTAGTTTCCACGTTGCCGATATTGTCAATATACAGACTCTGCCCTATTACATTGCCTCCATTGAGGTAAGCCTCATAAACCGGTCTAAGACTTGGTTCGGTACAAACTGAGCCGAATTTGTCAAGAGGAGCGTTGGAAAGTATAGTTCTCAGCGATGAATTGTAAATTTCAAAGAAGGTGACATCATCAATGCTCTTGTGTTTGCCATCGAATAGAAGCATATTGTCAATATATCTGATTTCGCCATGAGTATATTTTGCCAAAATCCTCGATGCTAATCCATTATCCGGCAAAATAAAGGCTTGTTCGCCGACTTTGAAAATGATATTTCTGTCAGAATCACCATCGTCAACAGTTGACAAAAATACTGTATTGATAGGATAATTCTTTTTTGCTTGTTCCAAAACGTATGCAGCTTGGGCTACGTCAAAATTTCTGGTTTGAATATATTCGAACTTGACATTGGGAAATTCTTTATTTACGATTCCGGACAAGCTCATGACTAATTCGCTACTTCTGTCGTAATCGGTAATCAAAACAAAAGTGCGGTCGTATCCGATATAATTATTTGTAACGTTTTCTTCGCCACAAGCACTAAACAAAATTGCAATCAGCACCAAAAGAATATACTTCATCATGTAAATGTCCGTTTGAATAATAGTAAAGTAGCAATAACGAATAGCCATGCACATTAATTATATTTTTTATGCAATTTGGTGTTAATTTCTCGTGTGAATTTCGTATTTTTAGAAAATTTTGAAATCAAATTATTAACAATATTTAATTAGGTGAATTTTATGTATGGTCAAATGAAAGAATTTTTAAATCAAGAATTGCAATCACTTAGAGAACAAAAACTTTACAAAAGCGAAAGAATTATCGAGAGTCCTCAAGCAGCCGAAATCGTTGTCGGTGGCAAGAAAGTACTTAATTTTTGTGCGAACAATTACCTTGGATTGTCATCTCATCCCGAATTGATAAAAGCGGCTCACGAAATGATAGACTATCGCGGTTACGGATTATCATCAGTTAGATTTATCTGCGGTACCCAAGATATTCACAAAGAATTAGAGCAGAAAGTTTCCGAGTTTCTCGGTACAGAAGACACAATCTTATTTTGTGCTGCTTTCGATGCAAATGGTGCTGTGTTCGAGCCGCTATTCGGACCTGATGACGCAATCATTACCGATGCACTCAATCATGCTTCAATTATTGACGGAATCAGACTTTCCAAGGCTAAAAGATGGGTTTATAAGCATAGCGACATGAGAAATATTGAGGAACTCGACCCGGCAACAGGAAAAGATTTGAAAGGTTTGGAAAGATGTTTGATTGAAGCTAACGAACAAGGTTGCAGATTCAAAGTTATCGCAACAGACGGCGTATTTTCGATGGATGGCGATATAGCTCGTTTGGATGAAATTTGCGATTTAGCTGAAAAATATGATGCACTTGTTATGGTAGATGAATGTCATGCTTCTGGTTTTATGGGCAAAACAGGACGCGGAACTCACGAGCATAAGAATGTAATGGGTAGAATAGACATCATCACAACCACATTTGGCAAAGCACTCGGTGGCGCCTCCGGCGGTTGTATTTCCGGCAAAAAGGAAATTATCGAATGGATGAGAAACAAGGCTCGCCCCTATTTGTTCAGCAATACATTAGCTCCGGCAATTGTAGGAGCAACATTGAAATGTCTGGAAATATTGACTGCAAGCACAGAATTACGCGACAAATTGGAAAGAAACACTACGAGATTCCGCAAGGAAATGACCGAAGCAGGATTTGATATTATTCCCGGCGTCCATCCTATTACACCGATAATGTTCGGCAAATACGAAAATTGTTCAGCATTGGCAGTTGAATTTGCGAATCGCATGCTCGAAGAAGGAATTTACGTAATCGCATTCTCCTTCCCAGTGGTTCCTCGCGGCAAAGACAGAATCCGTGTTCAACTTTCAGCCGCACATGACGAGCAACATTTAGATAAAGCAATTGCAGCCTTCATCAAAGTTGGCAAAGAATTGAAGATGATATAAGATTGTTGAGAAGAGAACAAAAAAATCCTTCCTTAGGTATTAAGCCCAAGGAAGGATTTTTTGTAATTTAATCTAAAACTATTTGTTGTTCTTGTAGAAATCTTCCATGAATTTAGCAAGAGTTTCTACAGATGCCATAGGACAAGCATTATATACAGAAGCACGAATGCCTCCTACTGAGCGATGTCCCTTCAAACCAAGCATATTCTGTTGTTTAGCTTCGTTGATGAATTTGTCTTCCAATTCCGGAGTGGGCAAATTCCAAGTAATGTTCATCAAAGACCTGTCATAAGCATCAGCAACTGCGCCCTTGTAAAAATCAGTATGAGCATCAATCACATTGTAAATTGTATTTGCTTTTTTGATATTATGAGCTTCGATTGCTTCCAATCCACCCATGCTTTCAATCCATTTGAATGTGCGTCCAACTGCAAAAATCGGTAGCGTTGGTGGAGTGTTGAACAATGATTCTTCTTTTACGTGAGTGTTGTAATTCAACATAGTTGGCATGCCCGATTTTCCGGCTTTTTCGAGCCATTCTTTCTTTATTACAACTAATGTAACGCCTGATGGACCAATATTCTTTTGAGCACCTGCATAAATCAAGCTATACTTGGAGAAATCGCGACGCATTGCCAAAAAATCAGAGGACATATCGGCTACGAGTGGCACATTTGCAGTGTCAGGGTCAATTTTCCATTCTGTACCAAAAATTGTATTGTTTGTTGTGATATGCACATAATCCGAATCAGGTAGAAAATTCCAAGACTTTGGGATATAATTGTGATTAGCTTCTTTAGAAGTCGCTGCTATATTGACTTCACCGAAAAGCTTTGCTTCTTTGGCAGCTTTTTCAGCCCAAACTCCTGTAAGTACATAATCAGCTTTAGTTTTCAAAAAATTCTGTGGTATCATCATGAATTGTGTGCTTGCTCCGCCACCAAGGAAGAGTACAGCGTAATCAGCAGCATCTAAACCTAATATTTTCAAACAATCAGTTTGAGCTGACTTAATCACAGCATCAAACTCTTTTGAGCGGTGGCTGATTTCCATTATGCCAATGCCCTTGCCTGTGAAATCAAGACAAGCAGCGGCTGTTTCTTTTACTACTACTTCCGGAAGTACTGCCGGACCCGCAAAAAAATTATGACTCGACATTTTAAACTCCAATTATTTTACAACTGAGCAATTTTTAATTGCATTTTTACAAATTTCATTACGCAAAAATATCATTTAATTGCATAATAAGCAATAAAAATGCGTTTTTATTAACTTTTAATCACAAAAAACTTGAAATCTGTCACTTTTTAGATATTTGCTTGGGTTGACAAGCTCGAGTATAAAAATCTGTACTTATACTATCGCCTCTTTGCATTGAAATTACCCAATCCTGGCAAGCTGCATTTTTGTTCCCGTAGGCATATAGTGCTTTTCCTCTTTGGCGAAGAGTGAGAGTGGTGTCATGATGTTGTTGGAGCGCCAAATTGAAATCATCGATAGCCTTGCTATAATCCTTATACATGCCGAAAAGCACTCCACGATTGAAATATGCCTCAGGATAATACTCACGTAGTTCCAAAGCGGCATTCAAATCTTCCATTGCTTTGTCATTTTGAGCAGATTTGATAAGCGTCACGCCGCGGAAATATAGTGCTTCGGGATATTTTTCTTTTAATTTCAAAGCTTCGTTAAAATCAGCCAATGCACCTCCGAAATCATTCAAATCATACTTTACAACACCGCGATTGAAAAATGTAAAAGCAGAGTGTTTGTAAAATTCCAATGCTTTATCAAAATCTTTTACAGCAAGTTCAGATTTTTTTAGTTTCCCGTAAGTCAATCCTCTTGCTCCGTATGCTTGGGTGTAGTTGGGATTCGCTTCGATAACCTTATTGAGATGTTCGAGCGATTCTTCAAACCTTTTGTTTTTTTGCAATAGCATGGCGAAATTTGTCCTGATTTGGTAGGCTTCGGGTTTCAATTCCAAAGCTCTTTTATAATCTTTATATGATGAATCTAACATTCCAAGAATTGAATAGCAGTTTGCGCGATTATTCAATGTGTTAAAAGCATCAGGATTTTGTCTAATAGCCATATTGTAATCCAACAATGCTTCTTTATGCTTTCCTTGTCTCATCAAATAGTTGCCACGATTATTGAATGCTGAAAGTATATTGTCTGATTTTTCGATTATGTAAGAATAAAATGAAATTGGATTATCGTAGAGTTTTCCATGATTATTTGAGTAATATGCAAATCCGGCTACTACGAGCAAAAAAATTGGTATTATCGTTTTCAAATTTTTGTAAAATTCTTTCATCGGAATGATAGAAGCTAAAATCATTACAAGTCCGACAACGGGCAAATAAGCACGGTGCTCGAGGTAAGAAAATGTGAATGAGTCGGTTGATTGGCGGTAGAGCATAGGCGGCAATGTGAATGCTAAAAACCACACTAATCCCATCAAATATAACTTTTTATCGGATTCCTTATTTAGTATCAACATTATAAATGACGCTACAAATCCGATGACTCCGATTGCAGTCACTGGCAATGTCATATCAGCCATTGGGGTCAGATTAATAGGCACTAAAAACTTACCGAAAAACTCGGGAATAGTCGAAATATTCAGAAAGAAGTTTGATATTTTAAAATTTGAATCTCCCGGATTGAATCCTATCATCAAAGTCCTAAACCAGATGTAGAAAACAACTACTGCTATCCAAAACGCCAATCCCAGCAAGTAACGTGGCTTTAGAAAAGATTTGAAGTCATATTTTGATTCAATAAAATAATATGCAGTAAATACTCCAATTGAAAGCAATGCAGTCTCTTTGGAAAAAATTGCAAACAAAAATGCTATTACATTCAGCACCAAATACACATAATTCCGCTTTTCGAGAAAGTTGATATAGAATATCAGCGAAACAACCGCAAAAATTGCTAACAAAATATCACCTCTTGACGGAATCCACACAACTGTATGGACAAAGAATGGGTGAATCGAATAAAGGAGACTGAAGCCAAATGCAATGTAACGGTCAATTTTGAGTTTGAGCAATAATACAAATAGTACAAGGCAAAATATGATATGATAAATGAGATTACTGAGGTGATACACAAAGTTACTATTATTGCCTATTGTTGAATCCAACAGATAACTGAGTGATTGGAGCGGTCGGTAGAAGTCGCCGGAACCATATTTCAAAAAGGCGTCTCGTTTGAATGCCTCCTCATAATTGCCAATGCCATTGATTTGCTTGGCATTCTCAAGTATAACATCATCATCAAAGCCTGATAGACCTAAATCTGTAGAGTACCAAAATATTGCTAATGGCAATACAATAAGTACGATAAACCCGATTAGTGTCGAGAAGTCGTATTGATTGCGAATTTCAGCCTTTTTCTTAGTCTTTGATTTAGGATTCTTCTTCATCTTGTTCATAATTTAGTTTTAAATAATTTAATTTTATCACACGTGTAAATTCAAATTTACTAAAATTCCACAAGAATATGAAGTGAACATTTCAACTCTGCTTTTTTATGAATTTTTTTTTAATTAAGTTTGAATTAGGTTGTTTTGCGAAAAGCAAAAACTATTTATGAAATTTTATTAAGGTAAAATCATGAGAATTTTAATTGCAGACGGATTATCCAAACAAGGATTTGACATTTTATCAAATGCCGGGCATGAAGTTGTTGACCAAAAGTACACTCCGGAAGAATTATTAGAAAACATTAAAGATTATGATGCTATTATTGTTAGAAGTGCAACGAAGGTAACTAAAGATGTAATTGACAGAGGTGTAAATTTAAAGTGCATAGCTCGTGGTGGTGTTGGTTTGGACAACATTGACGTAGTTTATGCTAAAGAAAAAGGAATTCCCGTGCTCAATACTCCGGGTGCATCTTCAATTTCGGTAGCGGAATTAGCGATTGCACATATGTTCTCGGTTGCCAGATTCATCAATCTCAGCAACACTGCAATGAGACAAGGTCAATGGCCAAAGAAAGATTACGCCAAAGGGTTTGAACTTACCGGCAAAACTATTGGTTTCTTTGGTTTTGGCAACATTGGCAAAGAAACTGCAAAGCGCGCTTTGGGTTTGGGTATGAATGTTATTGCTTTCGACCCATTTGTTAAGGAAACAGATTTGAATGTTAAGTTAGTGACAAAAGACGAAGTTTTGGCAAATTCAGACTTTATTTCTATGCACATGCCTTTAATCAAATCTGAAGGTCCTGCTATAACAGCTAAAGAATTTGACAAAATGAAAAACGGCGTCGTGATAATTAACTGTGCACGCGGTGGTGTAATTGCTGAAAAAGATTTGCTTGACGCACTTAACTCAGGAAAAGTAAAAGCAGCCGGAATTGATGTTTTTGAAAACGAACCTTGCACAGAAGCACAATTAGAATTAATCAATCACCCAAAAGTCAGCGTGACTCCACATATCGGAGCACAAACAGTAGAAGCTCAAGACAGAGTCGGAATCGAAATTGCCGAAAAAGTAGTAAATGCGTTAAAAAATTAATATTGAACAAATAATTAAGGATAGAAAATGGCAATCTTCAGAAGATTCAAAGCATTTATGCCAATACCCGAGAAGGCTCACGAAATTGCAGCTCCACCGTATGATGTCATTAATTCGGACGAAGCCAGAGAATACGTAAAAGATAAACCGATTTCATTTTTGCATGTCGGTAAACCGGAAGTGGATTTAGACCCTAAGATTAGTACATATGATAAAAGCGTTTACGAAAAGGGTAAAGAAAATCTACATAGCTTGATAGAACAAGGCTTGCTATTCGAAGATAAGGTTCCACATTTATACGTTTATGCTCAAACTATGAACGGCAAAACTCAATATGGGCTTGTTGGTTGTGCTTCTGTCGAAGATTATTGGAATGATATAATCAAAAAACACGAAAAAACACGTAAAGTAAAAGAAGAAGATAGATGCAATCACGTTCGGATAACAAATGCTCATACAGGTCCGATATTTTTGACTTATCGCGATACGGATGAAATTGATAGAATAGTCGCTAATATTGTGAGCAATCCCGCTACTACTGATTTTGTTGCCGAAGATGGCATTCGACATCAATCTTGGGTAATTAGTGATGAAGAATTAATATCAAAAATCGAGAATCTATTGCATAATGTGCCCGAATTTTACGTTGCTGACGGACATCATAGGTCAGCCGCCGCCGGCATAGTAGGGCGTGAGCGTCAAGAAGCAAATCCCAAACATCAAGGCACAGAAGAATACAATTTCTTTCTTGCCGTGCTCTTCCCTGCTTCTCAACTTTACATAATGGATTACAACAGATTGGTAAAAGATTTGAACGGCTTGACACCCGACGAGTTTTTGACTAAACTTAGTGATGTTTTTGAAATCAGCAAATCCGCAAAACAATTCAAACCCAAAGCCAAAGGCGAAGTAAGCATGTACATTGACAAAAATTGGTATGAATTGAAATTCAAATCCAATTTTGAAAATATCCACGACCCTGTTGAGAGTTTAGATGTAGCATTGCTACAAAAATATGTTTTGGATATAATTCTTGGAATCGAAGACCCACGCACAGATAATCGAATTGATTTCGTAGGTGGAATTCGCGGATTGAGTGAATTAGAAAGACGAGTTGATAATGACGAAATGAAAGTAGCGTTTGCAATGTATCCGACTTCGGTTGAAGAATTGATGGCTATAGCCGATGCAGGAAAAATAATGCCACCAAAATCAACATGGTTCGAGCCCAAATTACGTGACGGAATGTTTGTGCATTTTTTAGATTAATATTGAACTTAAAAAAATAAGTTACAGTTAAAAGTAAAATATTTTTCATAGAATACTTTTTTAATATTATGACAATAAATTAATTTATCGTTTCATGAACAAGTATTAATTTAGTAAATTCTATTCACAATATTTGGAGTTTCTTATGAAAATTTTGAAAGTTGTTCTTTTGATAATTGTTGCGATTGTCATTCTTTTCCTTGTTGTTGCAGCATTTATGCCGTCTTCTTATCACGTTGAAAGAAGCATTGATATCAATCAGCCTGTCGAGCTTGTATTTGAGCAAGTAGCGGATTTAAACAACTTTGAACAATGGAGTCCATGGAATGATTCCGAGCCATCGGCATACTTGGGTGTAGAAGGTCATGGTGTAGGGCAAGTTTCAAGGTGGGATGGCGATATAGTTGGCAAGGGTTCTTTGACAGTAACCGGTATTACTGAATATGAATCGCTCACTCAATCCTTGAAATTTGAAGAACCTTATGAAGGTGAAGCCGAAGTTACATTTACATTTGTGAAGAATGATGATGGGTCTATTAAAGTGACTTGGTCAACTGTTGGTAACTTAGCTTATCCGATTCAGAAATTTTTCAAACCTATGATTGAATCAGAACTTTCTAAATCTTTTGATGAAGGTTTGGCAAAATTGAAAGCTCGAAGTGAGGCAATTAAAGATTTTGTTAAAATCGAAGTTACAAATTTCCCGGGTGGCAAGTATTATGCAATTTCTGACAAGGGACATGTAAGCGAAATTGAAGGTAAAATGAATAAGATATTCCCTGAACTATATGAATTTATTGGTAGGAGCGGTTTGAAAATGTCCGGTTTGCCGCTGGCAATAAATAACGAATGGAGCACCGAGCTAATGATTTGGGATTTCACTGTTTGTATTCCGGTCGAAGATAATACAGTCGCACCAACAGGTAGAATCAAAGCTATAGAATTAGCTCCGATGAAAGTTGCTAAATCTGTTTATGTAGGTCCATATGATGGTACTGAAAAAACATATATGGCAATCGAGGCTTACATCAAAAAACGTGGATTGGAAATTGCCGGAAAATCTATGGAAGAATATGTCAATAGTCCACAGGATACACCTCCAAATGAATTGATAACGAATATTCTTTATCCGATAAAATAATTTTTACTTATTTAATTATTCAAGAGACTGCTTTTAATGGGCAGTCTCTTTTTTTATTTACACATTGTTCAATTACTGATAGTTTTTGCTTTGTAAATTATATAAAAATTGTAAGTTTGTAAGATGTTAAAATATTAGATTGAAAAGCAATGAAAAAAGTTACTGTATTAGGTTCGGGAATGGTAGGTAGTGCAATAGCGATTGACTTGAGCAATCGGTTCAAAGTTACAGTCGCAGACAAATCCCAAGACCATTTAGCTAAATTAATTAAACTCGGAATTCCCACAACTGTTACCGATTTATCCAAATATGAAAATATAGCCAAAGTCGTTTCCGATGCGGACTTAGTTATTGGTGCTGTACCGGGTTTTATGGGCTATCAAACACTTGAATACGTCATTGAAGCCGGGAAAAACGTGGTTGATATTTCATTTTTCCCTGAAGATGCTTACACATTGGACTCAAAAGCTAAAGCGAAAAAATTGACAGCAATAGTTGATATGGGCGTTGCTCCGGGAATGGATAACTTCCTCTTAGGACATCACGTCAGAAAAATGGAAGTCACGGATTTCAAATGTTACGTTGGCGGTTTGCCAAAGCTCCGTAGCCACCCATTCCAATATAAAGCGCCGTTTTCGCCTGTTGATGTATTAGAAGAGTACACCAGACCCGCACGATTTGTTGAGAATTCTCATCTCGTTGTCAAACCGGCTTTGACAGACCCTGAATATTTAGAATTTGATGGAATTGGCACTTTGGAAGCATTTAATACGGACGGGTTGCGAACCATTATGCGGAATATCAAAGCTCCGAATATGATTGAAAAGACGCTAAGATGGCCCGGGCATATTGATTTGATGCGTGCAATAATTAAAGCAGGATTCCTGGATACAAACAAAATTCAAATCGGAAATGTCAAAATCTCGCCAATGGAATTCACTTCACATATTTTATTCGATAATTGGAGATTGAATCCCGGTGATTTGGAATTTACCGTGATGAGAGTTGAAATCGCAGGGAACGAAGATGGACAAAATGTTAAATATACTTATGATGTCTATGACGAAACCGACATTGCAACCGGAACTTCATCAATGGCTCGTACAACCGGTTATACAGCTACTGCAGTTGCATCAATGTTCTTAGAAGGCATGTTTGATGAAAAGGGAATCATCGCACCGGAAATGTTGCCTTTGAATGACGATATTTACGAATATGTGATGAATTACCAACTTCAACGCAAAATTTACTACAATATCAAAAAGCAAGTTCTCAGCTGATGATATATATTGACAATGTTGAAGACAGTATAGTTGCTGATTATCAAAATTTGAAACAGCAATCTATTGATGGCACGAGAAGAGATAAATTTGTAGTCGAAGGTAGAAAAGTAGTTAGAAAATTACTTCAAAGCGAACTCAAAACTGTTTCCGTATTTGTAACTGAAGATTTTTTCAATGAAAATGCAGATTTGATTAATAGCAATGTTCCCGATAATTTTCAATTTGTCGCTTCAAAAGCTTTGATGAATCATATTGCAGGTTTTAAATTGCACACGGGGATTTTAGCTGTTGCTCGTACACCAAAATTTTTCGATGTAAGCGAACTTTCTGATACAATAGTCGCACTCAATAATATAAACGATGCAGAAAATTTGGGTTCGATTATCCGAAATTGCATAGCTTTTGGAATTGATTCCATTTTGATAGATGCGGGCACTTATTATCCTTATTCGCGGAGAGTTGCAAGAGTTTCTATGGGTTCACTTTTCAAAGTCAAAATTGCATATGTAAATGCTTTAAATGATTCGTTTAACTCATTGAAACATAATAAATATAGCATCTTTGCAATTGAAAATAATTTAGAATCTGAATCTTTTGAAAATTTTGATTTTATTGGCAAAAAAATCATTATTTTTGGCAACGAAACAAAGGAATAGATAGCGAGATTTTAGAACATTGTGACAAAATTTTTGAAATTAAAATGAACAGGGATATTGAATCATTAAATGTAGCATCTGCATCTGCAATTTTACTCAACAAAATTTACGAAAATACTTATGGCGATACCATCTGATTGGAATATACTTGACATACTCAGACTAAGTTTTACAAAAAGCTTTCATCATACGAATTGGTTAGAATAGTCAGCGATTTCAAATCACTGAACGAAATGACGGAATCATCGCATCCGATTAGGAACAAAGTTTTTGCGGATGATTTGTTCGCTTCCGGTAATCATTATTACGATGAAAGCATGAAGCAAATTGAACACGCGGAAAAAAACAAAAGCAAATTTGTCACTCTTTGGGATTCTGAATACCCCACATTATTGAAATCTATTGCCTATCCACCACCTATACTTTTTGTCAAGGGAACGTTGCAAGCATCTGATTCTATTGCAATTGCAATCGTTGGAACAAGACGCCCTTCGACATACGGAAAACTTTGTGCAGAAAGATTTGCAGATTATTTTGCATTAAATAATGTAGTCGTGGTGAGCGGATTAGCCTATGGAATAGATACAATAGCGCATATGACAACAGTCAAAGGCAATGGGATTACATATGCAGTTATCGCTTCAGGAATAGACAAGCTCTCCCCTTCAACATCCGTTACAAATTCTGACAAAATCATTGAAACAGGCGGAGCAATAATTTCCGAGTATAAATTTGGAATTAGTGCCAATTTAAGCTCTTTCCCTCAGCGAAATAGGATAATTGCCGGAGTATCGAAAGCAGTTTTGATAGTTGAAAGTGCTGCAAAAGGTGGCTCTTTGATTACAGCAAGAATCGCTTTCAACGAAGGTCGTGACGTATTTGCGATACCAGGAAATATCAACAACAAAACAAGCGACGGAACAAATGATTTAATCAGAGCAGAAGCCGCCAAAATAGCTTTATCGCCACAGCAAATCTTGCAGGACTTAGGTTTCGACAAAGTGGAATTTGAAGCAGTCAAAAAAGCACCTGTATTTTCAAACAAGAGTGCTGAATTGCTTTATAGTTTGCTCTCATATGAGCCGCTTCATATAGATGCATTGCTCCAAAAAAGCGAACTCGACATCTCAATGTTGCTCGTTTTGCTACTCGAGTTAGAATTTAACGGGCATATCAGACAATTACCCGGAAAGTATTATATACTAAATAATTAAGAATGGTGAAAAGATGGATTTCAAGATAGAATTTGACAAATTTTTAAATGAAGTTGAAAAAAATATTCAAGAATCATTACCGTTTGGGCAACCCAATAATTTATACGAACCATTTCGATATATTATGCAAGAAGGCGGCAAAAGGATTCGACCTGTACTTGCAATGATTTGTGCCGGAGTCGTCGGCGCCAATCCATATGAAGCAACTAAATGCGGAGCCGCAATCGAAATTTTGCACAATTTCACACTCGTTCACGACGATATTATGGATGGTTCTCCACTCAGAAGGGGTCGCCAAACTGTGCATATGAAATGGAATAGTGACGTGGCGATACTGACCGGAGATGTAATGGTGGGTTATGCTTATAAATTGCTTCCTAAAGCTTCAGAGCATAGCCGAAGTGAGCAAATCTTGGATTTATTCACAAACGAACTAATCGAAGTTTGTGAAGGTCAAGTCTTAGACATGGAATTCAACGACAGAAAAGATGTCACTATGCCTGAATATTTAAATATGATTGACAAAAAAACCTCGCGTTTGATTGAAACCGCTTGCTTGATTGGAGCACATATTGGCTATGCAAATGACGAGCAAATAGCGATACTGAACAATATTGCTCATAGTGCAGGTTTGGCTTTCCAGATTCAAGATGATTTATTGGATATGGTAGCAGAAGAGAAAAAATTAGGCAAAAAAATAGGCAAAGATATAAACGAAGGTAAAAAGACTTACTTGATTTTAGCGGCAAAGGAAAATGCTGTCGAGGAATCGGATGTTAAATTAATTGATGATTTTTACCAAAATAACGGATTGCCTGAGCAATTCATACCACAAATGGATGAAATGTTCAGACGCACCGGAACATATGAGATAGCCACAGAGCAGATTCGTGAATATTTCGAAAACGCTTACTCCGAACTGAAAAAACTCGAAGAAAATGATTACACAAAAATGCTTAATTGGCTAATAAACGCTATCGAAAATCGAAAATTCTAGTATATTATAATCGAATTAAAGCCATCGTTTCTTGCATCATTTTCGAGTTGTGTTCAAGAGTCAATTGCTTGTAATTGATGGTATCTACAAGAGTACCAATCAAGCACAGTCCAAAAGTTAAGAAATACAAAATTCCCATACCGATTTGTTTGATAAAAAATCTTTGCAATCCGGCAAAACCCAAGAACCCTACGATACAAAAAATTAGTATATTTTGTGATGATTGGCGTTTATTTCGGTAAATTTGTGCGAATAGCATCAATTGCTGCTCACTCAAATCTGCCGTATATCTTTCCAAAATTCGTAATTCCTCGAACTCAACGTCCGGAAACATTTGGATTAATTGATGATTCATGGTGTAACTCCTTAAATTTGATATAATTAGAAATCAGTACGTAAATTCTGTGTAAAATTATTATTAGTGCGAACATTCCAAGTGGGTGTGCTTCGAAAGATTGTACAACATTGCCCGACAAAACCAGCGATACCGATTGCCCCAAACCGCAACCCGGGCAAAAATCCAACCCGGCATTGCTCAGAGGACAAAAAGTAAAATGCACAGTCTTGATTTCGACAAACGAAAGCCAAATGATTGCTGACACCCAAAAGAGAAGCTCAATATGTCTTAAATATTTTTTCATTTTTTCGTTACAAATATACTTTATTTCTTGATAAAGTCAATTCCAAATGCCGGTTTAAGTGCATGATTTCACTAAATTTTAATTTTAATTTATGCAAACAATATTTAAGCGGCACATACGAATTATTCTTCTGATAGAAATAAATTAAAATAAAATGTTTCACTACTATAAGATAATTCGTAATGCAGGTAGAAAAGTTTCAAACAAAGAACCTTAAATTGGAAAATTATGGAATTACTGATATAAATCAGATATTTTATAACTTAAGTTATGATGAACTCTATCATCATGAATCGAATCCGCAACTTGAAGGATTCGAGAGAGGATATGTCACCAACCTTGGTGCGGTTGCTGTTGATACAGGGATATTTACCGGACGGTCTCCTAAAGACAAATATATAGTCAAAGAGCCAAGCTCCGAAAAGAATGTTTGGTGGGCAAATCCCGGAAGGAAGAGTTCTGACAACAAACCCATTACTCCGGAAATTTGGAACCACTTGAAAGAGCTTTCTACTACTCAATTATCAAATAAAAATCTATATGTAGTGGATTGTTTCGCCGGTGCAAATGCCGACACAAGACTATGCGTTCGTTTCATTATGGAAGTAGCATGGCAGGCGCATTTCGTCACGAATATGTTTATTCGTCCAACTGAAGCTGAACTTGTTGATTTCGTGCCTGATTTCGTGGTCTTGAATGCATCGAAAACATCAAATCCTTTGTGGCAAGAACAGGGCTTGAACAGTGAAGTTTTTGCAGCTTTTAACTTAGCTGAGAAAATGGCAGTAATTGGCGGCACATGGTATGGTGGCGAAATGAAAAAAGGCATTTTTTCGATTATGAACTATTATTTACCGCTAAAGGGCATTGCTTCAATGCATTGTTCGGCAAATATGGGCAAAGCAAATGATACAGCAATCTTTTTTGGATTATCGGGCACCGGAAAGACTACACTTTCAACCGACCCACACAGATTACTAATCGGTGACGACGAACATGGATGGGATGATGACGGAGTGTTCAATTTCGAAGGTGGATGCTATGCAAAATGTATAGACCTTGACCCAACAAAAGAACCCGATATTTATCATGCTATCAAACGCGATGCACTTCTCGAAAACGTAGTATTTGATGCCGAAACAGGTGTGATAGATTTCAGCGATACTTCCAAAACCGAGAACACTCGCGTATCATATCCTTTGCATCATATCGAAAACATAGTGAAACCAGTTTCGCGGGGCACTCACCCGAATGTTGTAATATTTTTGACAGCAGACGCTTTCGGGATATTGCCTCCGGTATCGAAATTAACAAAAGAACAAACTGAATATCACTTTTTGAGCGGATATACAGCTAAATTAGCCGGAACAGAGCGCGGCGTGACTGTACCAACGCCATCATTCTCATCATGTTTCGGTAATGCTTTCCTGATGCTCCACCCCACTTTATATGCCAATGAATTGACTCGCAAAATGGAAATTCACGGTTCGAAAGCATATTTGGTGAACACAGGCTGGGTCGGTGGACCATACGGAATCGGACGTAGAATTGATTTGCCATCGACGCGTGCTATTATTAATGCAATTCTTGACGGTTCAATCGAAGATTCCGAATTTGAAACTCTGCCGATTTTCAATCTTCAAATCCCGAAATCTTTGCACGATGTTAATCCCGAGATTTTCAATCCACGTAACTTCTGGAGTGTTGCAGAAGATTGGGACGCTGCTGCTATCTCATTAGCCGAAAAATTCATCAAGAATTTTGAGAATTTCACCGACAATGAACACGGTCAAAGCTTAATTTCAGCCGGTCCATCTTTATAATCTCTAAAAATATTTTATTCCAAGCCGTACAAACGACATATTGTGCGGCTTTTTTATTTATTTTTAAACTTTGACAAAATGAGATTTTTCTATGGCATATATATTATATAATTCGGGATTCGATATTCAGTCGAAACTTTACGACATAAATACTTTGATTGACAAACATATTGCCGAAGATAGTTTGAATTCGATGATAATAATTGTCCCTACAGGAAAGCTCGTTTTCAAATTCAAACGCGAAATCGTCAAAAAGTATTACTCCGTCCATGGCAAACCCTGCGAAATGCCGATGGTCTATAATTTGCAATCTTTTGCTTCGCACTGTTTTAAAAATTACTACAAGGACAAGCCATATTTCATAGTTTCCGAAGCATACCGAAATACTCTATTTGAAGATGCAATTGCCAAATCAAATTTGAGCTTCTACAAACCAAATGCAAGAATCAAACATGCTCTTGTTGAGAGGCTGGGAGGAATAATTTATGGAATCAAGGAAGATGGCATCAAAGTCGAAGACATTGAAATTGATTTGCTTGAAGTAGAAAATGATTCGAAAAAAGCAAAGGAAATCACTGACCACGTCCGGCTCAATGATATTTACGAAATTTATAAAAAATATCAGGAATTGATTTCGCCGAATTTGTTTGATATGGCTGAAGTTCTGAACAAATTGAACAAAGACTTTACCGAAGAATACGTCAGAAATGACAATTTCTCAGACGTACTGATGGATAACATTTTCCCTGAAAATTCGCATCGCGAAGCATCTAATCTATTGATTTGGGGATTCAGCGATTTCAAGACTCCCGAGGTAGAATTTATTTCACATTTTGGCAAAAGCAAAATTGCTACAGCTATTCATTTAGATTTTTCGGAGAAAAACGGACCTTTATTTGGAAATTTGAGCGAAGTGACCGAAAGATTATCTCAAGCAGGTTATTCAATTTTAAGTTTCGACAAAGAATTGAAGCAATCTTATCAGGACTTGAAACCGAGCGATTTTTTGAGAAAATACTTGTTCGAGATTGACAACACAAGTCCATACACGAAATTGAATAATAATCTGGCAATACTCGAATTTGAAACAATCGAAGACGAAGTCGAATACATTTTGAAACTCGTGAAATATTTGATTCTAATCCACAGAGCAAAGCCGACCGATATTTGTATCGTCAGTCGCAATCCATCAAAATATGCACATAATTTCCGCGAAGGATTTTTCCTCCAAGGCATTCCGGCGCACGTCACCGATAGATTTGAACTGTCAAATTCGTCAGTTGTAAACGCTATTTTCAACGTTTTATCCGTTATTTCAAACGGCTTTGAAAAGGATGATGTATTTAAAATGCTGAATAATAGATTGCTAAACATTTCATTTTTTGATGGCGTAAGCACTCGCAAACCGGATACAACGAGTTTGTTTTATGCTGCTTCGGAATTAAGAATTAGAGGAGGATTGAAATTCGGCGGTGCCAAGCAATGGGTCTTCAGGTTAGAAAAAGCCATAAAATTCTTCGAATCGGTCAAGGATAAATATGAAGATTATCACGAAAAGCGAGACATCGAAACCAAACTCAAACATTATAAAGCGGCTTTAGATGATATAAAAATTTTGACTGAAATATTCAAAATCGGCAAGGACAAATTTTCTATAAATGATTTTGTCAGATTAATCAAAAATGATATTATTAAAAGATTTGCGATTCAGGAAAATATTTCATCTACTTTCAACACTATATTGCCCGATAAGGACAAGCGGGACTATTTTGATTACATCACCATCAAAGAGCAAGCTGAAAAAAATGGTAAAGCCTTGAATAAGTTCATGGCACTTCTCGATGAGATGTTTTTCGTAATGAATGAGCGAAATCCTAAGCAAGTTTATAGTTTGAAAGAGCTAATAGAAAGATTAAAAACTGCCGTTAAGTCTGAAAAATATCAAATTCTCGACAAAATGAATTATGGCGTTACCATCACTTCAATCGAACAAATCAGAGGTTTGGACTACAAAATTGCAATACTTTGCGGAGTTAATGATGGCGAATTTCCGCTGCCATACAAATCGGAAGCATTATTGGGCAAAAAACTGCCGGATAGCGAAATCAGACACGAAAACTCAGAACGGATTCAATTTTACCAATTTTTGACTAATGCTCATCATCTTTTGGATTCTGCTCAAAAAAAGATTTTCATATCCTACATTTGCAAGGATGAAGGCGGCGATGTGGTCAAATCGCCGTTCTTGACATATTTGAGCAAAATCACAGGTTTGCATCCCATTCGACCGGAAAATATCAACGAAACTGACAATAACAGCGATATTTTATCAATCGTCCGAAAACCCATCGAATACATTGTCAATGATAACGATTTGTATGAAAATAGTAAAAATCTGGACGATTCTTTTGAATTGAACAATGACATTACAATCAGCAACAAGACTAAATCAAACCTTGAGTATCTGCAAAATTTCACAATGTCGGAAATAAAAGATTGGCTTGCGGATACAAATGATTTATCAACTTTGCAAGATGACAAAGCTTTGCAAAAGAACGTATTTTCGGCAAGTGAAATCGAGCAATACGTCAAATGCCCGTATCAATATTATGTAGCAAAGATGCTCCGAGTTGATAAGATTGAACAAAAAGAACCTGCGCTGACACCATTAGAGCTCGGCTCGCTGATGCACAGTGTTCTTTACTATTTCTATGTCACCATCCAACAAGACAAAAATTCCACCGGAAGTTGGGTAATTCCAAATCCGAAATTTGAAAATTTGCCGGAATTGAAGCCGGTTCATTTAGAAGTAGAACATCGTGAAAATTATTTGAAAATCTTGTTTGAAATAGCTGAAATGTCATTGCAAAAATTTGCGATTAGCCCCGATATGTTCAAATTTGAACGCGACCAACTTTTGGGAATGAATAAAAATGGAATTAGCAAAAAGGGAATATTAGAAACTTGGTTAGACAATGAATTAGGCAAGGGCGAGGAATATGGTAAGTTCAAACCTATTTTATTCGAAATGGGATTTGGCATGAACGATGGAACTCCGCCAATTGAGCTAAAAGCTGAGAACGGCTCTATGAAAATTCGCGGAAAGATAGACCGAATCGAACTGCATATGGATGAAGAAACAAATTCCTTCGATTTTCGGATTGCGGACTATAAAACTACAATCAAATCTGACCATAAAATTGGTGGCGTCAAAAATTTCAATAATTTCCAAACTCCGCTTTATACCAAGGCTGCAGAGCAATTATTAAACGAATTCTACGGCATTAAAGCACAAACAGACGGGGCGCTTTATTACAGGCTGAATTTGCCGGATTCAGGAAAAGACAAGTTTTTGAGCTATTTGACTGATAAAAATTTCAAGGAATTGTTGGATGCGTCAACCGAAAAAGCTATCGAAATAACTCACAATATTGCTGAATTCAAATTTCCGGTAGAGCCGACAAGTGCAATGGTTTGTAATTACTGCAAATTCCAGACTTTATGCAGGGTTAAATCCCGTATTATCAGGGAAGGCGAAACAGATGAGGATTAGAAGCACGAATTTCATCTAACCATGAATCTTTATTTTCGATTAAAAATTGCAATGCAGCTTCGTATTCGTTGGGAATCAAACCATCAAGAATAGCATCTTCAATTTTCGATTTGATTATGCCGACTGGTTTTGAAGGTTGCAATTCGCATAATTCCATAATCATTTCGCCGCGAACGGGTGATTGGAATTCCCTCAGGCGGTCTTTTTCTTGAACTTCAATGACCTTGTTGAAGACATTTTCATAATTGCGTTTGTATTTTTCAGATAGATTCGGGTTTTTGGTCGTAATATCTGCTCTCACAAGAGTGAACAAGTCTTCCAAATCAGCTCCTGCGTGTGCTGCGAGTCGGCGAACCGCAGAATCAGTAACTTGTGAATCAACCAACACCATTGGTCGCTGATGCAAACGTATCAGCTTCTGGACGTAATCGAGTGGTTCCAATGGCAACTTCATTTTGCGAAATATTTTGGGCATCATACGCGCCCCGATTTCCTCGTGCCCATGAAATGACCAACCTGTTCCTTCGATAAATTTCTTAGTACGCGGTTTTGCAATATCGTGAACTAAAGCCACAAATCTGAGCCAAAGATTGTCTGTATTTTTGGAAATATTATCTAAAACCTTTAATGAATGCCAAAAAACATCTTTATGTGCGTAAGATTTCGTGGTTTTTTCAACTATGTCCACACCTGCAGTTTCATACATTTCCGGGAAAATTATTTTCATCAAACCTGTGTTGAACAGTATCCCAAGACCCTTGCTTGGAGCATCAGAAGCTATTATTTTAAGAAATTCGTCGCTAATTCGTTCCTGTGAGATTATTGAAATTCGTTCAGACATAGATTGAATCGTATTGAGAGAATTCGGGTCAAGTTCAAAATCGAGCTGTGACGCAAATCGTGCTGCTCGCATCATTCGCAAAGGGTCATCAGTATAAGTAGTTTCGGGGTCCAGCGGAGTTCGTAATATTTTATTTCGCAAATCATCAATCCCGCCAAATAAGTCAATCAGATTGCCGAAATCCGATTTATTCAAAGAAATTGCTAATGCGTTAACTGTGAAATCTCGCCTTTTGAGGTCGTCTTCCAGAGTCCCAATCGTAACTATCGGATTACGCGACGAAGCTTCGTAAATTTCCTTGCGAGTGCCTACAAATTCGCAATTGAAACTATTGATGGGGACAAGTGCAGTTCTGAATCTTTCGTAAATAACAGCTTTTGTATTGAAAGTATTAGCCACGAGATTTGCAAATTCAATCGAATCGCCAACAATTGAAAAGTCAAAATCTTTCCTTTCTCTGCCCAAAAGCAAATCTCTGACATAACCACCGACGATGTAAATTTCATAGCCGTGTTGGTCAGCTAATTCAGCAATTTGGATTATAATTGGCTCATCAATTTTGATTAATTCGCTCTGAATTGGAGGATTTTGTTCAATTTCTTGAATTACTTTTCGTTTGCGAAATTTTTTGGGCTTTTCGCTATCTTTATCAATGTCTTTCATATTTTAAAGCTCAATCAAAGACCTTCGTGATATGTAGCTACATCTTTCACTTGTCGAATTTTGTTGTATGTTCCGTTCTTTCGTTCGATGGCAACTAATGCCGAAGCATAGATTTCTTTCCATGTCATTCCGTACTTTTCGGCTAATTCAAATGGCTCTCCGCTTCCACCGAATGAATCTTTCATGCCAACTAATTCTATTGGAACCGGTAAATTCTTAGCCGTAACTTCGGCGACTGCTCCACCTAATCCGCCATGAACTTGGTGTTCTTCGGCAGTGACGATACAAGCACATTCACGTGCTGCATCAACAATAGCTTGAACATCAATTGGTTTGATAGTGTGCATATTAATGACGCGCGCATTGATTCCATGAATTTCTTGCAATTTTTCTGCTGCTAAAAGCGATTCCCAAACAAGCAGACCACATGCTATAATAGCAACATCATTTCCTTCATGCAAAATATTAGCTTTGCCGAGTATAAATGGAGTGTCATCGTTAGTAAACATTGGCACAGCAGGTCTTCCGAATCTTAAAAAAGCAGGTCCGACCATTTCGCAAATAGCTTTTGTGGCTTTTTTGGCTTCGAGGTAATCGCAAGGCGAAACTAAAGTTAAATTTGGCAATGCTCTCAGAAACGCAATTTCTTCGAGAGATTGGTGAGTTGCACCATCGGGACCAACTGTTATCCCGGAATGAGCGCCGCCGATTTTCACATTGGCTTCGTTGTAGCAAACTGAAACTCTAAGTTGGTCTGCATTTCGGAAGGCTGCAAATGCACTATAGCTCGAAAACACTGCAACTTTACCGCTCAATGCCATTCCGACAGCAACTGTAGTAGCGTTTTGCTCTGCTACTCCAACTGAAAAAAATCTATCGGGATGTTTCTTGAAAAAGGAAGTCAAAACGGAGCCGGTCACATCGGCGCCAATCACAACAAGTTCCGGCATTGTATCGCAAGTTCTGCCAATGCTTCGCCGAAACCGTTTCTGGTAGCCTTGTCGCCTTTCTTTTCGTAAGTTTTCATATTTATATTCTAATTTCCAAGTTTAATCAAATTTTCAAAATTAATCAAGTCCAAATAGCTCAATGCTTGCTCTCGCTCTACGTCAGGATTATTAAATCTCATTATTATCAAATAACGATTTTTTTAGCAGCACTTCTATTCGCATAAATTTCATATTTGGGTCGTAATACCTAAAACCTTTGGCTCCACGATGTTCTACCTTGTTCGCGGGCACTTCCAAATCGGTAGGAGGATTGTCATATATTTCCACATTCAGAATCCTTGGCTTACGTCCGTAATCGAAAATATCAATGTTAATAGTTTTTTTCCCCGAAACGTATTCACCTTTTGTAGTAGTTACCACATAACCATCATTATCAACCATTCTACCGGAACTGCCGGGTAGTTTTTCGTATCCCGATATTGATTTTGGTATGAATTCAGATAGTTTATCTTGATGAATATTGTTTTCGTATGAGATTACTCTATTTTTCTTTTCATCTTGCTTTCTCAGGTATTCTTTCTCTTTCGGCGATAGAGCATTGGTATCAATTGCTGAGACTATAAATTCAGTCCCGTAATTTGAATCAATTTTGTTCTCAATAACGCTGAGAGTATCAATGTTTTCAGGTGTTTCGCGTTCAAGTTCCGCCTTTTCGCAAGAAGCGAGGAGCAGAAAACCAAGCAAAACGAAAACATGAATAATCCGAGTCATCATTTAGAAAGTTCCTCCAATGCTTTAGCAGCCTGTTCCTTGTTAGGCGGATTGCCGTGCCATTTATAATTATCGTGCATGAACGAAACGCCATTACCCATATAAGTTTTAGCGATGATACAAACAGGTTTTCCTTTGCGCAAAGCATGATAGCGAGTGAATTTATCTAAGGTTTGGATAATCTCGACGATATTATGACCATCAATTTCAAAAACGGTGAAACCAAATGCTTCGAATTTCTCCTTAATCGGATAAATACTCATAACATTTTTGACTCTTCCGTCAATTTGGCAATCATTATTGTCAACAATCCAGCAGAAATTGTCCAATCCATATGTTCCGGCTGTCATTGCGGCTTCCCAGCAAATGCCTTCTTGGAGTTCACCATCACCGGTGATTGAATACACTTCCTTGGAGTCTTTGTCAACAAGTTTATGGCTCATCGCCATTCCTACGGCAATCGAAACACCTTGCCCCAAGGAACCCGACGAAGTTTCAACTCCAGGAAGTTTGACATCCAATCCGGGATGCCCCTGCAATCGGCTACCGAATTTACGCAAAGTTGCGAGTTCTGCTGCAGGAAAATACCCTGCACGTGCTAATACTGCGTAGAGTATGGGAGCCATATGCCCCGCACTCAAGACAAATCTATCTCTATCTTTCCATTCGGGTTCGGTTGGATTATAGTTTATATATCCACCAAAATACAAAACTGACATCAAATCTGCTATCCCGAGAGGTCCGCCGCTATGTCCGGAGCCCGCTAAAAGCAAACTTTTTATAATATCCTGTCTGAGTGTATTTGCGATTATCTTGAACTCGTCGGGTGCCCGTCTTTTGTTCTCGAAAATCTTTTCTTCAAATTTGATTTGTAAATCCATTTTTATTATTTTGTAAAGCGAAAATTTACTAAGTCCAAAATTACGAAAATTAATTGAGATTGAATAATTTGTTAATAATTTGGTATTTCTTAAGTCTTCGATTTAAGTATTTGAAAATAGAGAAAAGCATTATTTGGCATAGTTTTTTTATAGTACTTTTATTGATTATAGAGCACGATATATGAAAATTAAAAAATTTGTTGCAGAGAATTTGAAAGAAGGAAAGAATAAGATTGTAGCCGATTTGGGCGACGATGCTATTATTCTTTCCAGTAGAGTGATTCAGGACCCTGTTTCGGGTAAAGAATTCGTTGAAATTGTTGCTGCATTAGACCAAAGTTCGATTAAAACCGAGCCTAATAAACCCAATGCAACGAGCATCAAAGGAATCGCCAAAGCAACAGATTCGAGTCCAAGTGCAAATTTGTTCCGTTCGAGCGCACTAAATGACAAATCAAAAGATTCGTACAACCGCCAGTTCGATGAAATCAAAGAAATGTTGGCTAAATTAAACGACAACATCAAAGTCGAAAAGCTTGTATCAAATGATAACGTGATAAATGAATTTTATCATAAATTGCTCAAAAGTGATTTTAGCGAGACTACGAGTAAAGCAATTTTGGCAGCATTAAATGAATACAAAAGTTACAATGACGTAAATGAAGCATTGATTGAAGCACGAAAAATTATATCGTCGGGCATTATTGTTCAACCTGCATTGAATAAGTCCAATATTAGCCAATCGTGTATTTTCTTAGGTCCAACAGGCTCAGGAAAAACCTCAACTTTGATAAAATTGGCACTCATTGCTAAATTGATTCATAAGGCAGATGTGATGATTATTTCTACCGACACTTATAAAGTTGGCGGAGCGGAACAATTAGAGACATTAGCTTCCATTGCTTCGATTCATTACAAAACTGTTTATACAGCATCCGATTTACGAGAATTAATAATACAAGAGAGCAAGCGAGATATAATATTAGTTGATACAGCAGGTAAAAATTTCAAGGAAAAATCACACATTGAAAGTCTGAAAGACTTGATTGATGCCGGAAAGTTCACCCAAATTTACTTAGTTTTAGCAGGCAATCATTCTTCAAAATTTTACGAATCTGCTTTAGAAGCATTTGGGAAACTATCGCCAAATAGTTTGATAATAACAAAAATTGACGAAAGCGATAATTTAGGGACATTGTATTCGGTACTTAGCGAAAACATGCTCCCAATATCATATATTACTACAGGGCAACAAATCCCTGACGACATAGAACCGGCAGATAAATTATTACTGACAAAACTAATTTTACCGGATTAATCTATGAACAACATTTATACCGATAGCTTTTTGCATTCACGAGAAAAAACACCCTTAGCCATATCAATATGCTCCGGCAAAGGTGGCGTGGGCAAGAGCTTCATCTCTTCCAATTTAGCATATTTATTAGCCGAATCCGGTGCAAAAGTATTGATTTTCGATGCCGATTCACAATTCCCCAATCAACATTTGATAATGGGAGTTGAGCCACCTGTAAGATTAACCCAAGTGTATCGGAAAAAAGTCAAGGTTTCGGATGCGATTTTCCAAGTCAGTCCAAATCTTTTCCTTCTTGCTGATATGCCAGCCGGTGGATTGAACAATTCAACTGATGAATTCCCACTGCTTGATGTGTATAAATATATTCTGTTAGAACATGATTTCGATTTCATAATATTGGATTCTCCAGCCGGCGCTTCCCAAAGAGTCATTGAAAGCTGCGAAATTGCAAATTTAACCATATTTGTGATTACCGACGAACCGACATCATTATTGGATGCATACGGGTTAATCAAGATTTTGCTTAATTATATCCCGGTTTCAAAGATGAGACTATTGGTTAATAACGTGATTGACTTTGAAGACGCCGACGAAATGACGACCAAACTAAATGCAGCCACTTTGAAATTTTTGGGATTGGAAATTGATGCACTTGGATTTGTACCCTATGACCGAATGGTAAGATTGTCAATCCAAAAGCAAGAACTACTGTGTCAGATTAACCCAAATCATGATGTTACGAACGCACTCAAAAGGATAATTTCAGCAATAAAGAACGATTTAACCGTTAATATCACTTAAAGGGAGAAAAATGGCTAAAGAGAAATTGACGGCAGAAGAAAAGAAAAGAAGAAATGCTTTGGCAAAGGAAGAGAAAATCCGCCTACAAAAAGCCAAAGAAGCCGATGCTAAAAAGAAAAAAAGGACGAAGTTACATCAAAGCAGGATTAATGCTTTGGTTTCATATCCTTATAGTGTTTTATTGCAAATTGCATTTGTAATAAGCATTATTGCTTTTGTTTATTTTTATCTGTGGGTCTCGGCAACCCTGCTGAGTTCCTTGCTTAATATGTTTTTTGTGTTTGCAACAATCTATCTAGGCGGTGGACTGCTTATGATGGGATACTATTTCATGAAATCCGATGTTAAACGGCGAGAATTGGAAGAAAAAATTCAAATTGAAAAATTGAAAATTGAAAAAGAAGAACAAGAACGACAAGCCAAAGAACTTGAAGAATTGGAAGCAATCGAAAAGGAATTATTAACTAAACGGATTGCTCATAAGTTAGAACAGCAAAATTTCAACGATAAGGACAAGAAACAAACGCAAATCCCTGACAATAATGAATCGCTCGAGCAAATTGTCGGCGGCAAAAGCAACGGCAATAATGAAAACGCAAGCATTGATGATGCCGAAAAAGGCAATATAGACAAAGAGACTAACGATTATTTGGAAGAATTGCTTAACTCTGAGTTTGAAAAATAATGCTGAAATTTCATGTAATATTGATAGCTCCAATTTCAAGTTGTGATAACCAATTTGGGATTTGCAATGGCTGAAATAAGAACGAATCCCAACGAGATTTGGTTGGCTTATTTTAGTGAAAGGAACCATCATGAAAAGAGTAGGTTGATTTCGCATTATATTTGGCTGATTAAATACGCAATCGCCAACATGCCACTGCCTTCAAATACAATTTTGGAAGACCAAGATTTCATGAATTTTGGGATATTAGGTTTAAATAACGCAATCGAAAGATTCGACCCCAATCGTGGTGTGAAGTTTGAATCATATGCTATAAAAAGAATCAAGGGTATTATTCAAGATGAACTCCGTAAGTTGGATTGGCTCACAAGAACCACTCGGAAAAAGGCACAAGATTTGGTAAAAGCGAATGATAAGATTAAAAGTCGCGAAGGCAGAGAAGCTACAACCAATGAAATAATCAGCATGTTGAATATAACGCCCGAAAAGTATAAGTCCTATTTACAGGCGGCAGCTGATTCGAAAGCAACATTGAATGCTATCGAGAACGGGAATTTGCAATTCAATGATGACGACGATGACAGAAACGACATTGAGGAGGTTGCAGATACTGATACGGCTTTTTATGAATTGATTGAAGAAGAAGAGCGCTCGAATTACATTCAATTATATATCAAATCACTTAAAGAAAACAAAAGGATTGTACTAACATTGTATTATTTTGAAAATTTAACTTTTAAAGAAATCGGAAAGGTGCTGAATATTTCTGAAAGCCGGGTTTGTCAGATTCACAGCCAAATAATCAAAGAATTGAAAGAAAAATTGATTGAGTTCGATTATGCTTAATAGAGTTAAGAAAAAGCTCGAATCAATCAGAGATTTGCCAACTATTCCGATTGTGATTTCTGAAGTACTCGCTGCAATAGATAATCCGAACACAAGTGCGGCACATTTGGCAGAGTTAATCGAAAAAGACCAAGCATTGACGGCAAGGGTTTTGAGAATAGCAAACTCCCCTTTTTACGGATATTCAAGAGCAATTTCAACCATTGATTTGGCAATTGTTATAATGGGACTAAACACACTAAAAGAAATCGTACTCAGTTTGATTATTAAGAGATTCTTCTCCAAAATCACTGCAAACATGTTTGATGCTAAGCAATTTTGGAATTATTCGGTTTATTGTGGTGCAGCCTCGAAATTATTATCCAGAAAGCTTGGCTATAAAATCACCGGTGAAGCATTCATCGCAGGTTTGATGCACGACATTGGATTCTTAGTTATTATCGAGTATTTCAAAGCAGATTTTTTGAAAATGGGTCAAATACATCTTCATGCCCAAATTTCTCACCTTGAAGCAGAAGACTTAATCCTTGGTTCGACTCATGCGGAAATCGGTGCATGGATAGCTGAAAAATGGAACTTCCCCGAAAATATAGTCGAGGCAATCCAAAACCATCATACTCATTACCAAAAATTAATTCCTGAAAACGGTATTATGTCTATTGTTGATGACTTTAACGAAGTCCAGCATCCTCTGACTGCTATCGTTTCCTTGTCTGAATGGTTTGCTGAAATCAACGGGTATAAGAATTGGCTACAATCCGATGATGTAACTGAGTATTATTTGTCGAGCGAACTTTTTACGGACGACAACGAGGTTTCGGATTTCATAAATGATACTGCATTTATTACACTGAGAGAAGAGATAAACGAAGAATTTGAGAAAGCAGCAATTTTCGGAGAAGTATAATAGATGGATGAAGACAAGTATAGCATGAATACTGAATATGTCAAATCGCTTGAAATTGCTTTGCAATTACTTCAAGAGGAAGTCGAATCATTGCGTAGCAAAGTCAAAAAAGGATTGACAAATCAAGGCAATAACGGCGTCAGCAAAGATGATTCACAAAAAAGTTTCCAATCATTATTATTCAGCTGCAACACAGGATGCGAAATCATGAATTTCCTGAACGAATATTTGATTGGAAAATTCGGAATTAGCGAAATCTGCATTTATACTTATGACGATAAAACTCTGCTAACACCCGTTTGCGACGAATCCGGCACGTCTGATATCTTTGAAAAGGCTGTAAATTATCTTCAAGAAAACGGAATAATTTCATGGGCTATGAAGCTGAAATTACCAACAATTCTTAAAGACCCTTATACTCCTGAAGAAAGTGATTCTAATTATCTTTTCGTGAGTTTACATCTGAAAAATAAACAGCTCGGAGCTTTAATAGCAAAAAGTTCAGAGTCTAAAGCCGAATTGGAGAAAAGTTTTGAAGAATTTGCAATTACTTCCGAATTGATTGCAGTAGCGATTAAAAATGTGATTAGTACCAATATATTGGAACAAACGAACCGCAAGTTAATCAATTTGCGTTCACAATTCGAGAATCAAACTCAAATGGCGAGCTTTGGCGAAATCGCCATGAATATGGCTAAAGAATCATTTGTACCGATTAGCATTATTGAGTCAAATTTGCATTTGATTAAAACCGGAATCTCAGAGAAAAAGAAAAGATACGAAATTATCGAGCTTCAGCTTGATAATCTAAAGAGCATCAACAACAAATTAATAAGTTATTTCAAATTAATTTCTGACAATACGAATCGGCGTAGCTCAACTAATGTTCGTATCGTGTTAGATGATATATTGTCATTGTTGAGTGTGATTTTGATGCGATATGGAATTGAATATGAAATAGCCGAAACTGACAGCGATATAGAAGTTTATTGGAATAAAGCAGATTTGGAGCAAACTGTGTTCGGGATTGTTATGTTTTGTGTTGCAAATATGATTGACGGCGGCAAAATCAGCTTTTCGTATCTCAAGTCCAAAAAATCAGCAGTTATCAATATTAGCGACAATGGTGAAGCATTGAGCGGATACGATAATGTTTCAATTTTGGATTCGGAACGACGTCCGGCGCACATCAAACAATCATTAATCAGCTTCTACACGATTGAACAATACCTTGAGAGAAATCGCTCGAAGCTCGAATTTGAAGCAATTGAAAAAAAAGGCAACACTTTCAGACTCGTTTGTCCTATTTCAAGTTAGTTTTTATCGTAAATTTTTGTTATTTTAAATGTTTTAAAAAATGGAAACTGATTAACTTGATGACAATAAGGCTCAAAATATTTTTTTTAATCGTCTGGCTCATACTTGCGTCGGGGTCGGAGCTGTTTTCTAAAGATAATTTGAATCGAATTACAATCAATCCGTTGAATAGAGCGAGCCTGTTTTTTGATAATATGCCCCAAAGTTTCCAATCAAAATTGTCCGATGACAAAAAGACAATTTCCTTAGAATTTCCCGCCATTAATGTGGTTGATTCTTGCAGACAAACCACCGGTCAAGGCATAATAAATTCAATCCAAGTACAAACTTATCCGACAAAATCGCTAATCACATTAATGCTACGCGACAAACGCGGATATAATGCTGTGCCTCTGCCCTATTCCAAGTCTGTCATGATTGAGGTCTTCAATTGGAACGACCTTACTCCCGCTGAGGATAAATATCGGACGGCACTACTTGCATACGAAGATGGAATTTACAAAGAAGCTATAAAAGATTTAGTCGAATCAATAAAAGCAGGAAACGCAAATGCTCTGAGCTTTGCCGGAATTATCAGCCTTAAGCTAGGTCAGGTAGTTTCAGCAAAGAATTTTCTCCGATTGGCTATAGCAAAAAATACAGACATTTACGATGCTCATGCGGCATTATATCACGCTTATATGATTTCGGATAGTGTGTCAGAAGCAGAGTTGCATCTAAATCAATTTAAGATTCTTACCGGTGTCGCAACAATCGGAACTGTTGATATAGATTTAACCAATCCGCTTGATACTGCTTTATTTGCATTCTCCGAAAGTATTGTCGCAGGAGTTGATTTGAGCGTCATTACTCCACTCGATTCTGCATCATTTAGCGAAGCAAAAGCCGATACAACTGCTCCACTTGGTGATTTAACTTCGGAAATGAGTGATACTACATTTTTGAACAAATATTTCCTCGAAACATTAGTAATTATTGCTTTTGCAATTATAGTAATGTTAATGTACTTTTATTTTCGTTGGCGAACAGCACAGCAAGAAATTATTTCTCGCCAAAAAGGTGCAAAATTTACAAGTGATTTGAACGACGCAAAAGTCAATCTGCAACCGAAACAAGTTGCGGACATTTATAGCGAATCCGAAAAAATTACAAAGCCTGTTACTCCTCCTATTTCTCCCGAAGAAGAAGCAAAGCAAGTTATGGTTAAGGATATTGAGCAAATACTTAAAGTATCTGACCAAAAAGCTGAAAAAAAGGCTCAATCCGTAACACAAGCTAAGTCGGCGAAAAAAGTTGAGAAAGCATCAGCAAATCCTAAAGTTGAATTGGCGATGCACTTGATTGAGGAACAACGCAAAATTAAAACTTCGCAAATCGAGAGCCTTAAAATTGAAGATTTACCCGATGAATCCGGTAAATTAAATGATATTGCAAAAAAATTCGGAATAGAAAAGGGTGGTCTTGAAACTAAACAAGCAATTGAACGTTTATTGAAAGATGAAAAGTATTTCGAGAGAATTTCTAAAAAATTTCAAAATCAAAATAACAATGAAGAATAGAATTCTAAATTTAGCTTTTTTATCAATTCTGCTATTATTCGGCTCTAATTATACTCTATTTGCATCTGAAACCAATAACCCCAAATCCAATCGTGGCACAAAATTTGTTGATTATAAGTCAACTGAGATGCCCCTTTCATCAAGTGTCGAAAATGATACAGTAAAGACAAATAATATTGTCAATATCTGGAACAGCAATGACGCTTACAATGTGAAAGTAGCATTGAAGGATAAAGATAGTGAAATTGACATTGGGATTTATAATATGTTGGGGAAAGAGGTGTTGAAAGTTGTCCAAAAAGGCATTCAAACTGCTGACGAAGCCATATATGAATTTAATGTCAGTAAGCTACCCAACGGAGTTTATCTGTGTGTATTGATTGGCAGAAACTTCAGGGATGTTGAGAAATTTATAATTTCAAGATAAAAATGCCGATAATTTGCAAAAAATATTCATTGCCTTTCCTAAGGACTGCCATACTATGTATGCTTGTTTTTGGGCTATCACTTCAAATTGGGTCTGCTCAAGTATCATCCGGCGGATATTCCGAAACATACTTATTCAGAAACATTGGAGCACGCGCTATTTCTATGGCTGGAGCATATTCAGCCGTTGTAAATGAGCCGTCGGGCATTTATTACAATCCGGCAGGAATCGGTTTTATGAATGAAATCCCCACAGTAAGCGCTTCTGTCTCGATTCTCGGTCTGGGTCGTTCGTATAATTCTCTTACATGGGCTCAACAAGTGATGCCAAATTTTGGAGTTGGTTTCGGTTTCAATGCTCTCACCACTCCCGAATTTACTGCTCGTGATATAATGGGCAACCAGATTGGAACAATTTCGGCAATGCAATACAATCTTGCTTTAGCAGCAGCATATTGTCTCGAATTTATGAGTATGGGCGTATCTGTAAAATATTTGAATCATGGAGTTTCGGGTATTTCAAGTGGAGCGAGCGGATTTGCAGTTGACTTGGGGACAAAATTCAATGTTATGGATATGTTCTCGGTTGGGATTGCTATGCAAAATATTTCCGCAATGATGTTTTGGGATACTCCATATGAACCTCGCGAAGATATTCCATTTAGAGTAAGAGCCGGTGTTGCAATGGAATTTGCCCTGAATGATGAAACTTATAGTACGCGTTCTACAACAACAGGAGAGCAATTACAGATTTATGTCCCGGCTACACGATACGTATTGGTCTCGTCCGATTTGGTGATTACACAATTTGAAGAAAACCCAACTTGGGTAATTGGCACAGAAGCTGTCCCTCATGAATTGATTGCATTCAGAGGTGGAATTGCTGTCTATGGCGATAAATATGGACAAGCAGAGCTTTTCCCGATGACTTATTGGGGTGCAGGGGTTTCTATCCGTCCCGATTTGAAAGAAAATCTACCTTTCAAATTTAATGTAGATTACTCATTATCGAATGAATATTTGACCGAATCCGGACTTGCTCATCACATCAGCATTGTATTTGAATTCTAAAGCACGCTCGTTGCTTTTTTACGCATTAGCTTCAAATTTTCGACCACATCGCCACTAAAAATTCCCGAACCGCTCACAATAACATTTGCTCCTGATGCAACTACTTCTCGCACATTATCTATCTTAATTCCACCATCAACTTGAATATCAATATGTTCAAGATTATTATCAACTAAAAAGCTCTTTAATTTGTAGCATTTGTTGTGGAATGAATTAATAAAACTTTGCCCCCCAAAACCCGGATTGACTGACATCAACAGCACAAAATCGCAATACTCGACTGAATCGTAAATCAATTCGATTGGTGTCAGAGGATTGAGTACGATTCCGGCTTGTTTGCCAAGATTTTTAATGCTCGACAATGTTCTATGCAAATGATTACAAACTTCGTAATGCACCGAAATCATATCGGCTCCGGCTTCTGCGAAATCGTTAATATAGCGGTCGGGTTCACTTATCATCAGGTGTGCATCGAGCAACAAATCTGATACTTTGCGAATTGCAGCTACAACAGGCACTCCAATCGTAATATTCGGTACAAAATGCCCATCCATAACATCTATATGAAGTATCTCTGCCCCACCCTGTTCGCATTTTCGGATGTCTCTTTCAAGGTTTGCAAAATCAGCAGATAATAATGAAGGTGCTAATTTGATTTCTTTCATTTCCGGGTTCCTTTTGCTTTTTCAGTTTCTTTTTTAACCGGTTTGAGTATTTGAGCAAATTCTTCGATTCGTGCATCAACTAATCCGTAAAGAGATTGTTTTGGATAATTGCCGTCTTTATCGGCTACGCCTGCTTCCAATCCGAATAGCAATTGAATTGCATCGTCAATAGTCTCAATTGAATAAATATGGAAATTTCCTTTGCGGACATCTTCGATGACTTCATTAGTCAACATAAGTTCCTTAACGTTCCGAGACGGTATAATACAAGCTTGTTCCTTAGTAAAACCACGCTCACGGCAAACTTCGTAAAATCCAATGATTTTTTCGTTTACTCCGCCAATTGGCTGAATCTCACCTTTTTGGTTTACAGAGCCTGTTATAGCTATGCTTTGATTAATCGGCATATTTGAAGTGGCTGACAATACTGCATAGATTTCTGCAGCTGAGGCGCTGTCACCGTCAATTCCTGAATAATTCTGCTCGAATGCAATCGAGGCACTCAACGATAATGTCCTTTTGGTAGCAAATTTCTCACGCAAAAATCCCGAAATGATTAAAATGCCTTTGTTGTGCAATCTACCGCTCATATCGGATTCGCGTTCGATATTGATGATTCCGGCATTGCCTACGCTAACGTTAGCGCTGATTCGAGCGGGCTTACCGAATGAATATATTCCACTGTTATAGACCGTCAGACCATTGATTACGCCAACACGGGTGCCTGATGTATCAATCATAATCGTATCTTTTACAATATGCTTTCTGATTTTTTCATCAGTCATATCATTGCGTCGTTTGCGAGATTCAATAGCTTTTTCCACGTCCTCTCTACTTATGCTTTTCTTTTTCGATTCCTTGACAAAATAAGCTGATTCTCGAATAATATCGGCAACGTCAGAAAATTTGAGTGTGATTACTTCTTGCGAACCGGCAAATTCAACACCCCATTCCACAATCGCTGCCACGGCACTTGTGTCGCAATGAGGAAGATTATCCTCAGTGCATATTTTCGCTGCAAATCTTGCATAATTATGGAATGCACCCTCATTTTTGTCCGTTTCATAATCAAATTGTGCATTTATCTTAAATATTTTCTTAAAGCCTTTTTCGTAAGAATGTAAAAATCTGTATAGGGTTTGCCCGCCAATGATGATAACTTTGATATTCACATCAATTGACTCAGGCTTCAGGTGCGATTGAGTCAATTGGAAAATCGAATCATATGGTTGAATTTCAATTTTATCGTACAACAGGACTTGTTGCAATTTGTTCCATACATTCGGCTCCTGAAACAAATCGTTGGCATTGACGACAAGGAAACCTTGGTCTGCACTCAACAATGAGCCGGCTTTTATTTTAGTGAAATCGGAACGCCAAAATCCACGAGCGTCATAAACTTTTTCGATTGTGCCAAAAAGATTTGTATATGTTGGATTAGTTTCGATTACGACAGGGGCACATTTACTTTCGGAATTATCCAAAATTACGTTTACATAAAAAATCGAAAATATGTCTGATTCTTCCAATTTAATGATAACGTCGTTTTTGGCGAAATTTTGATTGGGATTTGGTATAAAAAAGTTCAAATTTTCAAGAATATGACTTTTGACATGCCCGATGTATGAATGAAGTTTTTCGTTCTCGAATCGTTCGAGCGTATCCGCAAAAACCGCACTAACGAGCTCCTTTGCGAAATTCTTATCGCTTTCGATTAGAGCAGCCCTATATTCTTGCATGATTTTCATTCCCTTACGTGCAAGGTCGTAAATTTCTTCATGAAAGGCTTGCCAATACTTTTTAAAAAGCGCCGCTTCGTTTGCTTTCAATTTCTTTTCAGCCACAAGTCTGTCCAAATCACTGATGGGAACAGCTTCGCCATCAACAACCGGGAAAACCTCGGCTTGGACAGTGCCGTCATCTTTTTCGAGTTGCCCGCGAACGAAACCATGCTTGCTGATTTTCGCATCAAAATTTTCGATTACCATTCGTTCTTGAGTTTGATATTCATTCGTTATTTTTTTTCTCGTTTGATGATAAGATTCTTCCTCGAACAAGCCCGGAATCTTTCTTCTCAGATAATTGATACTTTCGTTCATTGCAGTTTGGAACGCTTTGCCTTGTCCGGGAGCCAATTTGAGCAAAATCGGTTTGTCCGAATCAACAAAATTATTGACGTAGCAATAATCGAACAAATCAGGGCAAACACCGGAAATGGATTCGAGAATTTGCTTAACGGTGGTTGTTCTGCCGGTGCCGGAAAGCCCCGTAACAAAGATATTGTAGCCTTTTGCCCTCATTGAAGCGCCGAGCTTGATAGATTCGACGGCTCTGGGTTGACCGATAATTTCGTGCAAAGGGTTGATGTCGGCTGTGGTCTTGAATTTGAAAATGCTTGTAGGACATTGCCATCTCAGCTGATTATAATCTAATTTTGTAGCGGTGCCGATGTTGAGTTTCGTTTTTTTCATACTTAAAATACTTATTCGGAAAAATGAAAAATTAATAAAGTAAAATTAGCGAATGTATCGCTTATAAAAAAGCAAAAAAAAGACTATCTCAAATTGAGATAGTCGAAAATTTGGAATAGTGTACATTAGGTGTACTATCTGAGCAATCTCATTGGTCATTCTGAGCGAAGCGAAGAATCAAAGTTTTCAAGAAAGGCATGGATTCTTCGCCTTCGGCTTCAGAATGACCAGATGTCTGAACTATGATTATTATGATTTGGTGATTAAAACAAATGGAGTTATATTAAACTAACTCGTGTTTATGCAGTTGCTAATTGTTGATACGAAATAGCATTAACATCAGCAACGCTTTTGGCATGTTCGAAAGTCATACTAACTACATTGCCATTCTCGTCAAGCTCCACAAGTGTATTTTCATTAATATCTTTAGTTTCATAAACAAAATTATCATTGAAGTTAATCAATAAAGTGTCGGTATCCTGAAAATATTTGATTTGCATTATAATTTCTCCTTAAATGAACGGTCAAAAAATGCGTTATGTATTGTTTCTTTATCCTCGAGGACAATAATTCTTAGAAATTTGTTATCAGCTTCAGAAATTTTCGCCCACTTTCTTATTCTACCGTCATTTTGAACTTCTTCATAAATTGGGCGGTAAAATGCTTCAGCTATCCACTCTTCCCTTATATCTACTCTATCGGGTCGTAGTTTAGTAAATTCAAAATATTTAGTAAATTTCATATTACTTACCTCATTCAATGCAACGAAAATGTGCTAACAATATTTGCAATGAAAGCCCTTCGGGGTATATTGCTAAACGAAATTGTCTGAACTATGATTTGTGTGATTTTGGTGATTAAGATGATAAAACCGAATATAACACCAAATTAAAAAAACATTGGAGTTAGACTTCGGAAGTCTTTATAATTAACTTCAAGAGGCTTATTATATTTCATATTCTTTAGAAAATTAGACTTCCGAAGTCTTCATCTATCACATCTTCACAAACATTTGCGTCTGATTGCCAATACGGAGATAATACACGCCACGAGGCAGATGCGAAATATCAATTCTTAAATTTTCGCTCCCTGAGCCTGTCGAAGGGTGAGCGGTCGGGGCGGTCATCACACATTCACCCAAAGTATTGAAAACTTGGACAGCGGACACTTCGGGAGTTTCCAAAACTTCCGAAGTTTGGATTGTAATATATTACACCTGACCGAACGAATTCTAATCATAAAAATCATCTTAATCAAAAAAATCATAGTTCAGACTATAATTTCCCACGAATGAATTCATGGGCTATGTTTTCGGACAGGACGCTGTTCTGTCCCTACATTTCAGGCTCCATATTCATCCGATGACTTGGAATCAACAGATGAATTATCTCTAACAAATGTGCCGCACTTGTGAACTTGGAGTCATCGGATGAATTGTAATGTCCCGGTAGGTGTAACAAAGATTAGACGAAAGCTTCCGAAGGTTTCGAACCTTCGGAAGGTTAAGCAAGCATATCATAATAATCATTCAAATCAAAAAAATCATAGTTCTAGACTATAATTTCCCACGAATAAATTCATGGGCTATGTTTCAGACAGAACACTGTTGCAGTCCCTACATTTCAGATGTGCCACACCTGCGAGGTGTGGCACATCTACAGGGCAAAAAAAAAAGCTGCCCATTTGGACAGCTTCTTGAAATTCGGAAACGAATTAAAAACTAATCTACAAATTGGATTGCGTAGTATTTTGGAGTGAGCTTTTCGCCGGTTGCTTTTTCTATCATATCGTTCCACAAATAGCGTTTGCCGGGTTGGAAAACGTTTTTGATTAGATATTCGCCGACTTCGGGATGCCCGACTAAGCCCGGGTTTGCATTTGGCACATCTTTCAATACTTTCGTTGTGATTGTATTATATAATTGCGATGCGAGCAATTCGCCCAAATGATAGTTATGGTAGTAGCATGGCGATGTCGCAATATGAATTTTTGTTGCCCAATCCGGCATGTCTCTGCCTTCGGGTTTCTTCATCATTTGATATTTTTCGACCAATGACCACCAAAGTGTGTTCAAATCTTGCTCTGGATTAGCATAAAGTTCTTTTTCAAATCTGTACATTACTTGTGACCAGCGGCTGAAAACGAGTTGTTGAAGCTTCAGGATATTGTGGCAAGTTTCAGCGATACTGTCTTTTTCTGCTTCGCTGATGCCAATCATTGATTGCAACCATGATGGGTCCGATGCCATTCTGCCGAACAACATCGCAATTGCTTCGGTTGTGAAGATGTGTGCAGGTTCTTTGAGCGACCAAGGCAATGCAGCATCGTAATGGTATTCGTAAAGTGCGTGTCCGTATTCGTGAAGCATAGTTTCGCCCCAACGCGCATTTGGTACTACATTGCACAAAACTCTGATGTCTTTTGCGTGGCGGTCAATGTTGATGCAATAAGCATGTTGATTTTTGTTTGGTTTTTCGAACAAATCACTTTTGGCTACTAAGTCATCAATCGGCAAATTGAGCGATTGGAAATAATCTACTGACAATTTTACCAAATCTTGGTCTTTGTAGTATTTGTCCATATCAACTTCATAGATTTTCGGAGCTTCTTGGAAATAGCGATTTTGGTAGTGCCAAGGCATTAATTGCTCGACTTTGATTTTGTTTTGAGCAGCTAAAAAAGTATCAATTTCACCTTTTAACTTGACGAAAGTATCGCGAGTCAAAGCGTCTAATTCGTCAAACAGATTTTCGATTTGTGCAGGGTCTTGTTCGCTAAGTTTAAGGCTCATTTCGTGATAGTTTTTGTAGCCTAATTCGTGAGCAATTTCATTTCTTACACGTACAAGGTTCAAAATGTCCTCTTTTACAATTGGACCTATGTCTTTATGAGCTAACCAAGTTGCTTGGAGTTCTTTTTGATTTTTAGATGTTTTCAATACCTCTTCGACTTGGTTATCGGTCAATTCTCTATTTCCGACTTTCGCTCTATAGTTGGAGTATTTGTTTTCGATTTGGGCTTGCATCGTAGATAATCTGTTCAATTTGGCAGTATCAATTTGTTTTGATAGCATTCCTAAGTACAAAACTTCCATTCTCCTTGCCAATAAAGAGTCAGTAATATTATTACTTTCCTTGAATTTTTTGAGAGTTTCGAAGTTACTCTTATTGGCTAAAATCTCGTTGAATTTCATGTCCGCTTGCGAAAAATAATTCCAATTTTCTTCGTTGGAATTTAGTGATGCTTCCCAATACTTAGTGCAAACTTCGGTATATTCTACAGCAATAACTTTTTCCAGCGAATCTGCGAATGTTGAAAATTCTTGTTCCATCTTTGCAATTTCCTCATTTCTTAACTGTTCGGCATTTTCCCCACATGAGATTACTCCCATCATTAACAATGTTATCAGGGCTAAAGGCATAAAAAATTTCATATTAAATACTCCCAAATATTAGAAAACTAACCGAAACATTGAATTGCTTCGGTATCTTTGTTTACAATTTTAACTATCTATATTGGCGTAAAAACTCTAATCTATCTTGCAGTTGAGCAACCGGAACGAGCAATTGTTCTTTGTTCATAAGCGCATCTTCTTGTCTTTGGAACACGAGCTCGTAATCTTTGCTCATAACAATTGCTTCTTCGGGACAAACTTCCTCGCAAAATCCGCAGTAAATACATCGCAACATATTTATTTCAAATTTCACCGGGAATCTTTCCTTTTCGCGGTCAGTCTCATCGGCTTGAACTTCTATAGCTAATGCCGGGCATACGCGTGAGCATAGCCCACAAGCTACGCAACGTTCGCCATCAACATCGTCAACGAGTACTGGTCTGCCACGATACGAGCCCAATGGCTCCCAACGTTCTTCAGGATACTGACGAGTAAATTTTGGTTTGAACATTTCTGCTAATGTCAATCCCAAACCTTTGGCAATTTCGGGGATATATAATTTTTCCCAAAAACTTCTTCTTTCGACTTCTGTATTTTTAGTGTTATTCATCGAACACCTTTTATATTCATTTATAAAACATCTTAGAATAAAAACTACATTAAGTAATTTTTACATAAAAAACAATACACCTAAAGCAGTGACTACCACATTTACAATTGCCAATGGCAATAGAACCTTCCAACCCAAATTCATCAATTGGTCATAACGGAAACGCGGTATTGACCAACGAACCCAAATGAAGAAAAATAGCACGAACAATACTTTTGCAAAGAAGACTAAGAAATGCGCTACTGCCATAAGAATCGAGCCTTCTTGCAATCCTAATGCTTCGTATGCAAATGGAATTGACCAACCACCCAAGTATAATAACACAATTAACACTGAGGATGTAGTCATATTAGCATATTCTGCCAAAAAGAACATTCCGAATTTCATACCCGAATATTCGGTGTTGAATCCGCCAACAAGTTCGGGTTCTGCTTCAGGCAAGTCAAAAGGAGCTCTGTTTGTTTCAGCAAATGCAGCAATTAAAAATATTATAAAACCGACCGGTTGTAAGAAAATCAGCCATCTCATTCCTCCCCAACCTTGTTGAAATTCAACAAAATCGTTTATGGAGAATGAGCCGACAATCAATACAGTCCCGATTAACGAAAGACCCATCGAAAGTTCGTAGGAAATCATCTGGGCTGATGAACGAAGTCCACCCAATAAAGAATACTTATTGTTAGATGACCACCCGGCGAGGGTTATCCCGTAAACACCTAAAGAAGTCATCGCCAATACATAAAGTATCCCGATATTCAAATCCGGAGCGATTCCGAGATAAATTATTCGGTCTTCTAATTGGATGTAGCTCGAAAAAGGTATTACTGCCCAAGTCGCCAAAGCAACTCCCAAAGCAATCACCGGAGCTAATGAGTGGAAAAACCTATCCGCTGCTGCAGGCACCAAATCTTCTTTCAAAAATAATTTTGCTACATCTGCGAATGGTTGCAATGTGCCCCAGGGTCCTACCCTATTTGGTCCGATTCTTCCCTGTATGAAAGCCGAAACCTTACGCTCGAGATACACATTTAAAGCCGCCATAAGTTGTATTGCCATCACTATGGCAAGCCCTTTGACGAGTGCTTCGATTGTTATCCATAATAAATCATTCATTTCTTAATTTATTTCTTGGTTAATAATATTTATTGTGGTTTAAAAACATGAGATTCGTAATTAATTAATTTCGGGTCGGGATTATCCCCCTTGCCCAAAACTAAACCCTGATATTCTAATAACTTATCGTAAGACATCTTTGCAAATAATGGAATTTTTTCACAAATTTCATCAAATATATCTTCAGAATTCTTAAATTTCCAGTCAGTACCAAGCATATTTGCAATTGTCGCAATTATTCTCCAACTTTGCTTGCAATCTCGCAATTCGTGCTGAGTCCATTGGTCATTATAAGCACCGAATTTATCGAGACGGCTCATTTTCATGCCCATAAATCGCAGATTTTCTTTGGTTACCAATGCGGGACTGAGATGTTGGACACGTCTATCCTTGTTGGTATATGTACCTTCGATTTCTGCATATGTAGAAGCCGGAAGCACTACATGAGCTTTTGCGGAAATTTTATTGTGATTATAATGCAGCACTACGAGAAATTCCAAATTATCGAGAGATTCAATAATATGCTCGTGATGTTTGAAGTCTTCTTCAAGTATAACTAATGCCCTAATATACCCTTTTTTGATGTTTTCGGAAAGTTCCTTCGCTTTTATGTTGCTTTCATCACTCTTGATACCGACGGCAATTGCACCGGTTGAATTAGGAGTTCTATCTGCAACAGCTAAGAAAAATTCATCGTTGAAGGATTGGTCAGTGTGTTCGAGAAAATCAATATTTGGAGATTTGACCACCTGACGGGCAAGTTTCATAAAGGCATAATTGTCTTCGTTAGTAGCTTTGGCTGAGGCAAGAAACATTATTTCATTCGGTTTGAAGCTCGATATACCGTTAGCAACGGCTTGACAAGCTTCTTGCCAACTTGCAGGAAAATGCTCTGTGCCTTGCTTGATTAAGGGCTGAACGATACGATTTTTGTTTACAAATTCATAAGTGTTCAATCGTGCGTCATCAGTCAACCAATGTCTGTTGACATATGGGTTAGTGCGCGGCTCGATTCTCAGAATTTCGTTATTGCGACACCTAACTTAGCCGTTGAGCTTCTGGTCGACCGGCAATGAAATAGAATCATTGAAGCCTGCGTCCCAGACACGTTAGAATCTGAAGTCAGGGCTTGTCAATGCACCAACGGGACAAATCTCGATAACGTTCATTGAATATGGGTTATCAAGTTGAGTTCCATCGAATAACTTAATCGTGACATGGTCGCCTCTTTGGACAAATGTCAACACATCTTGCTTGGCAATTTCTTGGGAATATCGAATACATCTGGAACATGAAATGCAGCGTTCGGCATCGAACATCACATTGGGACCCCATTTCTGGCGTTTATCCTTGTGATTTTTCATTTCGTCGAAACGGCTTTCTCCATCAGAATACCTGAAAGCGTAATCTTGAAGTTTGCATTCGCCTGCTTCGTCACAAATCGGACAATCAAGAGGATGGTTAATCAACAAAAATTCCATTACTGCTTCTTGAGCTTCGACTACTTTTGCATTGTTGGTATTGACATACATCCCATCTGTAACGGGTGTAGCACAAGCAATTTGAAGCTTGGGGAAGTAATTGACCATAGGATTGCCATTTTCATCATTTTCCGGAGTACCGTCAGGCAATCTCTTAGGCATTCCAATTTCAACCAAGCACATTCTACAGTTACCGGATACAGACAACTCAGGATGCCAACAAAAATGGGGAATTTGCAAACCATTCTCGTAGGCGGCTTCGATTACTGTCTTGCCCTGTTTGGTTTCAATTTTTTTCCCATCTATAAAAAAATGAGGCATATTAAATGCTCCGCTTTATTTATTATAAATATTTCAATAACTTTTTAATGAAATCGTAAAATTTTCAATATGCAAAATACGAAATTATCCTTATCAGATAAAATCATTTATCACTTTATAGCAATTTAGTTCATCAATTTTGATTCTGCTAATCTCCAAATTTTCTGACAAGGGAAGCAATTTTGGTAAAGAGATTCCGACATAATCACCGAATCAATGCCTTTTGTTGTATCTTTATTGAGCATTATCAAATCCTCAGCTTCATAAACTCCCTCATAAAGTGATATTTTCATATGATAATTTCGATACAATTCTTTTGTAAATTCGTAACAAGAATCGTCAAACAACCTGTCAGTATATTTTACTACAATTCTTTTGCCCCCAATACTCTGAATTTGCTTCAGATAATCATCTAATGCTCTACCATCTTTGTCCACTAAATTGTTCTGTTGGTCAAGTTCGCACCAGAAAACGATTCTTGATGGCGAATAGGATTTCAATAAACTCGCGACAGTTTGCAGGTTTTCATGATTCAATTCATTTATAATAAGGCGATAAATTCCACTATCAAGCAGCATTTTACAGTGATTTGCATCAATGTATTTTGTATGAAGTTGAATCGGTATATCGAAATTTTGGCTTAGGTTCAGAATGGATTTAAGATTTGAAGTGCTTTCGTCTGAATGAAATGAATCATAATCATATACATGAAGTGCCTTGGAATTCTCTTCTCTCATGAGCTTCACCAAGAGCAATGGATTCTCGAACAACTCTTGGTAATAGTCAGAAGTGCCTGCTTCGCCTTGGATACAACCGAAGCAAATTCCATTTCTCATCTCTATTGCAGGTATAACTAATAACATGGCTATCTCATTTGAAATTTTAAGGCAAGTTTGATAATATCTTCCGTTGACAGATTCTGACTATCGCCATCTCGGATTACAGCTTTTACGGATTTCTCCGCAACTGCATGATTATAACCCAATGACGAAAGTGCTGCTATTGCATCATCTACATTGGACGAAAGACCGATTTTTTTGTCGGATTTGCTGAATTTGGCAATTATTGCCAATGATTTGTCACCGAGCTCGAATAGTATTCGTTCGGCAGTTTTTTTGCCAATTCCCGGAAACTTGGTCAATCTGTTCAAATCTTTGGATAACAATATATCATGGAAATCATCAGGTGTAACAGAGGACAAAATGCCAAGTGCACTTTTGGGACCAATGCCCGAAATAGAGATTAGCAATTTGAATAATTCCAATTCATTTACATCCGAAAAGCCAAACAAAAAGGTACCATCTTCTCGGGTTTGGTGATATGTGAAGACGAAAACGGGACTGCCTACGACGGGTAATTTTTCAAATGTATTGAGCGAAATTCCTGCCAAATAGTGAATTCCGTTGCAATTCACAACTATTTCGGTGGAAGTCTTGTTGAATAATTTTCCTTCTAATGCATATATCATATTTTGCTCTCCATATCAGCAAAAATAATAAAAAACCCCCAACTACTGTGGGGGTGTTTAAAAGATGATTGATTTTTTTTATTTTACAATCAATTTTTCGTAGAATGATTTGCCGCCAATCGTTAGCTTTACAAAATATACCGATGTAGGATACTTTTGCAAATCAATTTCAAATCGGTTTACGTTCCGGTGATTATTCTGTAACAATGTTCTACCTGTATAATCAGTAACTTCAACCTTCACTTCGTTTACCGTTTCAGAGAGCATAACTTCAAACAAGCCATTTGCGGAATTGGAAGTAACTGTAATATCGCTCGTATGAGAAATTTCTTCTACACTTGTCGCAATTGAATACGGTTCGGACATGCTTTTACAACCAAATTCATCACTTATTTCAACTTGGTAATCACCAATTTGCTTGTATTGAATAGTTTGTTTGCGCTCGAAAACTAATCTATTGCCGTTTAGATACCATTGATAACTTTGAGCCTCAGATGCCACCAAAGTATTTCCTTGATGATTGATAAATGGTTTTGGAGGAGCAGGTTTCTGAACGACGGTTATTGTTTCGCTTGTTTCGTTGCAGCCTTCAATCGTAGTTCCAACAACGAAATAATCGCCGGGTTCGGTAATTGTAATATTTCTGTCGGTCATACCATTGTTCCATTGGTAGGATTCATATCCGGAGGAAGCGAACAAGTGAGTTTCGCCGTTTTCGCATATAAAATCACTATCATTACTCTGAATTTTTAATTCCGGTACTTCGTTGACATTAACAAATATCGCCTTAGATTTGATTTCACAAGCGTCTTGACCGTCAATGATAATAGAGTAAGCTCCGGTTTTATTTACAGTAATTGTTGGAGTTGTTTCGCCTGTTGACCATCTGTAATTTGAGTATTGCCCGTCAATGCTCAAAGTTGCTGTCTCGCCCGGGCATAATTCAATTTCAGTTTCGGCTTTGATTTTGGGTGATACTCCGTCGCATTCTATTAAGTCTGTAACCCAGATGCCTCTACCGTAAGTAGCTGCTACTAATCGCTGCGAATTTTTGTGAACTTCTAATTCATTCACAATAACGTTTGGCAAGCCATTTCCGAATCTTTTCCAATTAGCAGAACCAAAATCACTGTAAAAGACGCCTATATCTGTCCCAACATATAGTCTATCGGGGGAATCCTCTTGTTTAATAATGCAATTTATAGGCAGATTCGGCAAATTACCTGACATATTTATTACTTCCGTACCGTTGATTTCATATACTTTATCATAATCTGTATAACCTGATTTTGAAATCCAAATCCTGCGAGAATCATTTTCGTCAACCCAAAGATAAGTTATAGCTCTTTCTGAAGTGTGAATTTCTTCCCAATTTGCACCATTATTATATGTTGCAAAGATTTTGGTCAACGATGCGGCATAAATTACGTTGGTATCAGAAGGTGCACAAGCGAGAGCAATCAAACTGGAACCCGGGCTAATTGAAGATATTTTAGACCATGACCCGGATGCTCCGTAATTTCGTGACACCCAAACGTTTTGATAACCGGCAAATAAAGTTGCAGAATTTTGTGGGTTCAGTATTAACGGTGTTGTCCAAGCCCCTTTTTCATTAGTATTATTTTCGGATAGCATATGTACAAAGCTATTGCCATTATTGAGTGAGCGACGGAATTGACCATTATAAGTTGAAGCATAAACTCTTGAATTATCATTAGGGTCAATTATACATTCCATGCCATCTCCCCCATGAACTTTAGCCCATTGGTTGAATCTCAGTCTTTTAGTACCATTATCTTGTGCTCCGGCTAAAAAAGATAAAGAAACATCTTTTTGCGAAACTCCGATACGATAAAATTGAGTGATATTAAGTCCGTTAGAAATACTTGTCCAGACACTGCCGCCATTGGTACTGCGATAAATACCTCCATCATTGGCGGAATAAATTATTGACCCATTTGCATTGAATAAAAGCTCATGAATATCTGCATGAACATAAGGGAAATTTGGGTCTAAAGCTACCCAATGAGAGTTTTTAGTGAAATTTCTTGCCCCGTTGTTGCTTTTCCATATATTAATCCCACCGACATAGACTTCCCTGGAATTTGTTGGTGAAGCTGCAATACATAAATCGTATTGTCCCTGCCCTCTGAAATCATTAGAAAGAGTGCCGTTATGCCAACCAAGTATATTTCCATTAGAAGTTGGGTTGGCGACAGTTTCCCATGTTTTTCCTGCGTCTTTGGATTCGATTAAAGAGTGAAAACCGAAATTATTTCTGTTGGCAATCAAAGCATAAACCAAATTTGGTTCTGCGGGAGTCACCGCTAAGGCAATTCTTACGATGTTTGTACCGCTGTATGTGCTTGCCCAAGTCATTCCACCATCTTCAGATAAATAAACATTGCCCGCTCCTGCTTGATTATTCATACTAAATGTCGAAGCATACATAACATCAGAATTTTCGGGATTCGCTTTCAAATCAATGAAAAACACAGGGTCACTTTTTAATTCCCATGTATCTCCACCATCGAATGATTTGTACATTCCTTCGCTTGTTGCTACGGTTAAATTATTCGGGTCAGTCGGATGAACAATCACTTTACAAACATGCTTTTGGTCAGCTAATTCACGTCTTAAATTTGTTAATTCCCAGGTATTGCCACCGTTAGTAGTTTTGATTAATCCAATACTATAAAAATCTCGAGCTCCGGATGAACCATATACATCACCTGTTGCAACGTAAATTATTGATGGATTTGATTTGCTAAAAGTAATGTCGGAAATCCCAAGAGAGAGGAATTGTGTAAATGAAAAAGTTTCCCAATTGGCTCCGGCATCTTTAGAACGCCACAAACCTCCGGAAGCCGAGCCAATCCAAAGTTCATTTTCATCTTGTGGATGAAGTCTAACCACATTTACTCTGCCAATACCTTTTTGCTCGTCGGAGGCATTTGGCACGTTAAATGGACCAATAGATTGCCAATCGGTACTCATCAATGAAGGGTCATCTTTTGAATAATTGTCAATAACTCTCATTTCCTCGAATATTTCTGTTCCTTCGGGGAAATTACCTGTCGGGAAAGTTCGCGGAAGCCAAAATTGCTCCCAACGTTTAAATTGTTTGTATCCTTTTCGTTCCGATATTGGAGCGTCGCCCCAATGGTCATCTTGCATTTGTACGATTTTGTGAAAATTTAGTTCGTTTCCATCACTCAAATTTATGAATGTTTTTTGGGATTCTGCGGTTTTAGCCGAAAAAAAAGCTGCCATGAGGACAGCAATCATCAAAATGTTTTTCATAAGCACCAATTATATTTAAAATTCAAATTTGCAATATGCATATGTCTAAAAGACACTTCAAATGCTGAAAAAGTTACAAAATTGTCGTAAATGTTTATATTGTTTTGACGAATGAAATTGTGAAATAATGCAATCCGTGCTTGATGAGAATCGTGTAAGTCCCTGATGCTAATAGTATTGTATTTTTTTGAAGATATAAATAGTTAGACTCGGTATTACTATCAAACCATAGCTGTTTTTTTCCCAACAAATCAACAATATGTATTTCAGTGCGAGCTTTATCGTTGAAATACATTTCCAAAGTCACTAAATCATCTACCGGATTGGGATACAAATTATAGCTAAACAAATCGTTTTGGTTTATATAATCCACAAATAGTTCATTTGAATATACACGGCAAAAGTTACTGTCAACAAGTTGCAATTTATAAAATCCGGGCTTGTCGGGTTGAAAAATTTCGGGTCCGGACGATACGAGCGAATCATTGTAAAACCAATCCAATCTAAATGGTTTGGTTTCTGATTCGAAAGCAAATCCTGAGAGAGTTTTATAGATGCTAACAGGTGGCAAAGTTGGCGAAATAATAACTTCAAATGTTTCCGAAACAAATTTACAACCGAACTCGTTTGTGGCAGTCAAGAAATATTCGCCATTAGAAGATGCACTTAAGATTGCTCCCGTTGAGCCATCATTCCAAAGTAATTCTCCGCTTGAAAAATTTCTGAGAACGGCTTCCAAAACAACAGTATCTCCAAAACAAGCCGGATTTCGACTTTTCAAGATAAAACTGATGTCAGGATTCGGGTTCACTTCTACCATTATAGCTTTGGAAAAATCAGCACAGTTTGTAGTTTTTTTTGCCACATGAAATTCACCTCGTTTGTCAATCGCTCGCTCTGTTGCAATAATACCATCATGCCAGATATAAGTTGCATTTGCTTCGGAATTCAAAATTTCTGCCCAAACTTGCTCGCCTTCGCAAAGATTGATATTTTTATCTAAATTGAGCATAATTTCTGAAGGTGTGCAATCGTGAATTTTGCATTTCCAAACTCCTCTGCCAAAAGTGGAAACAAGCAATTCGCCTGAATTGTAAGATATTTCAATGTCTGATATTATGCACTGAGGAAGTTGGTTGTTGAATGGAATCCACTTTTCTGAACCATTTTCCAACTTCCAAACTCCAATATCGCTCGCCAAATAGTAGCATTGCTTGTGACTATCATAAACAATTCTGTTCAGATGAATGTTCATCAAATTGTAAGTCATTGATGTTAAAGTTTCGTTTTTGTATTTATATACCTTGTTATCTCGTGAATATCCACCAACAGTAAAAATCAAAGCGTCATTGAATATAATGGAGTTGATTGTGAACTGCTCATCCAACTCTAAGATTTTGCTTGTAATGCCTGAATGAAAGCTGTATAATGAATTTCTCTTGGCAAAATAAATTGTATCGTTTACTACATAAATTGCAGTCATCAAAATTCCATCATCAATATGCGTCAATTTTTCGTAAGATTTATTTTCATAGTTGATTTTCCATAAGTTTACATATCCGGTTACAAATTCACCTTGGTAATTATGAATATCAACTAACCAAGGTCTTGGCTCTTTGATTGAATAGGTGATGTAATCGGATTTGACTGATTGAGCACCATCATCGCTATGGGCTACTCGTCCGCCTTCGGCAGTCATTAATATATACAAGGGGTTGTCCAAATCGAATGCGGATTCCATTCCATCACCACCAAGCACTTGAGTCCATTCCTTATAAAAGTATCTGAAAGTGCCATTATCTTGAGTGCCTGCAAGTATGATATTTGGATTATATGGGTGCAATGTTAGCCGATATACTTGCGAAATATTCATATTTTTCGACATAAGTTCCCATTTCGTGTCATTTCGCAATTTGCGATACAAACCGCCATCATTACACACCCAAATCGAGCTGTCATGTGGGTTCATTTCAATATGGTGTTGGTCCTTGTGAATCCATTCATTTTCAGCGACATCGGCGAGATTGCTAAGTTTGAATGTGTTCAAAATCAGACCTCCGGCATAAATAGTTTCATCAAAAGGGTCGGCAAAAAGTGCAAGATTATAATAACCTTGAGCCTCGATAACATCTTTTAATTGCAATGAATTATACATTTTACTTGATAAATCAAAAATACCAAAAACACCTTGGTTAAAAGTAAGCTTCTGAGCTCCTAATATCAAAATCTTATTTTGAGCTATTTGCTCGAACTCAATCCTGACTATATTCGGAAATGAAACCAATGTGTCTAATGATTTCGTGTCAAATGTGTATCGGTACAATCCGATTCCGCCACTCAATTTGAATGTAGAAATATATAGTATATCAGGATTAAACTTATCGAATTTCATAGCTCCACACTCGACACCTTTCAATATCAATGAATTCCATGTAATTCCAAAGTCGTCAGTATAAATTACACCTTCGGAAGTAGATACAATGAGCATTGAATCGTATGTTGGATGCCACAAAATACTTTTAATAAAATAAAATGGTACATCCGGAAAGGGGTCAGAAATTTTCCAATTTATTCCTTGGTCAGTAGAAATCATTACTCCAAGTGAATATCCTCGCTGAAATTCTCGAGCATGAGCGTCTCCGGTAGCAATGGCAATCATTTTGTTATCGTGCTGATTGATAGAAATATCGCTTATGCCAATCGAAAGTACATTTGTTATTTCAGGTGAGTAAAATGTTTCACCTGCATCTCTACTTATCCATAAGCCACCCGATGCAGTTCCTGTATAAATCATTTTGGGGTCTTTGGGGTCAAAACGAACTACATTTATTCTGCCCAAACCAAACATAACGGGGTCTTTGGTCGCGTCCGGTAGGAATGGTCCGAGTGCCTCCCATTTGAATTGCTCAAGCAGCAAATCTTGCTCTTTTGAAATATTGAAATATTCGTTCACAAGTTTGGACGCTTTGGGAAACTCAGGAAATGAATATCTGGATTGGTGGAAAAATTGGGCTCTTTGGGTGGATTTACTTCCGCTATTTGAAAATAATGCCGATACATTTAAACATATCGGCACTACAATAAACAAAATATAAACTACTCTCAGTCTCACATCAGTTAGCAATTATTAACTGTTGGACGATTTTCCTATCGGAACTGCTCACTACAATTTTATACACTCCATTGGGGTATTTGCTTGTGTTTATCGAATGGTTGAGTTCATTACCCGATTCAATTCTTAAAAGCTCTCTACCAATAGCATCATAAATAATCAACTCTTTGGCATTAAGCTCCGGTGAAAGTATTATGTTGACATGGTCTTGGGCTGGATTCGGTATGATTTGAATATACTGTCCATACACATCCTCATAAACACTTGTTTCAACCAATAATGGTTCCGATTTTGAAGAGCAACCGTACTCGTTAAAGGTTTCAACCACATATTTACCAATTTTGGTTAATTCAATGGCAATGGTATCCGAGTTTTCAATATATACATCATTTAAATACCATTTATATGAAACGGCTTCTGTTGACTTTAGATAATTTTTATCAAAATAGATATTTGGTTTTTCGGGAAATTCTGCTTTAGCAACGATAAAAGGACCTGCTTTGACAGGGCAATCATCTTGAGTAACGGCTGTTACCCAATATTCGCCGGGCTCTGAAATTTCTATTTTGGGAGTAGTGGCTCCGGTTGACCATTTATAATCTTTCAAGCCGAAATTCACATATAAGCTAATTTCACTTTGTCCGCATATTACTCCTGTACCGGCGCCATTATGCTTAATCTCAAACGCAGGGACAGATGTTACATTGACAGTAATGTAATCCGAACGTTCACTACAACCTTCAGCATTGCGTACGTTTACATAATAGGCACCTGTTTCCTTTGCCCATATTGTTCTCGATTTTTCACCATTTGACCATGTTAAATCATGATGCTCACCTTGAAGGGTTAACTTTACGCTGTCTTGACCTTGGCAAAATGCGAGAGGACCGGAGAATGTAAAATCAGGCTTGTCCATATTGCAATCAAATACTTCAGAAGACCAAACTCCTCTGCCATGTGTTCCTGCATACACCCTGCCTTCCAAATAACTTATTTTCAAATCATTAACAACTACAGGCGGCAAACCAACATTCAAAACTTGCCATTCTAAGTTAAATGGGTCAAATACCATTACTCCAACATCAGTACCGATATATAGAGTACGTGCAGAATTCTTATGGTAAATAATAGAACTCACAGGAACGTTGGGTAAATTAAATGAAATATTCTGAACTTTGTCGCCATTGATTTCGAAAACTTTATTTCCCGCAGAATATCCGCTTAGTGTAACCCAGAGTCTTTCCGGGTTCTTGTCATCAACGGCTATGCCTTTAATATGTGAATTTGCCGAAAAAAGCACTTTCCAAGACTTTCCTTCATCTTTCGTAACATACAAATCTGCAGCAGTTGCAGTATAAATCACATTAGTGTCAGAAGGTGCAATTGCAATTACATTTAGTGGAAATCTATCAATTGAAGAAATTTTCCTCCAGTTAGAACCTCTATTTTCAGTTTTATAGATATTACGATAACCAACATATAGGCTTCGTGGACTATGTGGATTCATTACAAATGGTGCTACCCATGCAGAGCTTTCATTAGTGTATTTACCCGTATGAAGGATACGAGTAAAAGAATTCCCCCCATTTACCGAGCGATAGATACTACCATTTTGCATACTGGTATATAGATATTGCGGATTCTCGGAATCGATGATAGGCACCATTCCATCTCCACCATTGACGTGATACCATCTGCCATTTTTCAAAATATGCGAACCATTATCTTGAGTGCCCAATGCAATGTAGCCCGGTTCGGATTGGGAAACGTCAATACTCCATAATTGAGTAATTCCAAGTCCGGTGCTTATATCTTTCCAAGTAACTCCGTTATTGCTCGAAATATACAAACCGCCGTCATTTGCAGAATATAAATCTAAATTTAGTGGATTAATGACTAAATCATGTTGGTCGGCATGTACGAAAGGTAGCCCATGTGCCCCTGTCCAATGATTTAATATCTCCCAATTCTTTCCACCATTCATACTTTTCCAAATATGAATACCACCTACATACAATTGGTCCTTATCAACCGGTGAAACAGCTAAAGCTAAATCATAAAAACCTTGCCCGGTATTACCCTCGCCTTTAACATTAATGCTTAAAATATTAGGAGAATTAGCCATAAGTTCAAATGTACTACCGGCATCTGTTGAGCGGAATATCCCATGCAAACTACCACTACTGCTATTAGCACCTAAGAGATAAACATAATTTGCATCATGAGGAGTTACACCGATTTCTAATCTAACAGAACCATTGAAACGACGAATATATTCCCAAGTGTCTCCACCATCAGTACTTTTGTAAAATTCAGCTTCTGAAAATGATGAATAAAATCCGGAAGTAGCAGCATAAACTATACTTGGGTCATCGGGTTTGAATTCCATACGTTTGACAAATCGTGCAGAGTAAACTCTCACCCATTCATTTCCGCCGTCAATTGTTTTGAAAATACCGTTTGAGCCACCGACAAGAACAATATTATCATCTTCAGGATGAATCAGAATTCGAGACGCTAATACTCTTTGTGGAATTTCATAATCAAGACCTACTGATAGCCAGCTTTTACCACCATCAGTAGATTTCAGAACACCAATTGAGTAGGTTCTTGATTGAAAGTGGCCATTGTCGTCACCGGTTGCGGCATATATCAAATCAGGATTCTGATTAGAAATTGCAATATCGCTTATACCGAGTGATAGGACATCAGAGAATTGGAGCAATTCCCAAGTTCCGCCTTTGTCTGTACTTTTCCAAATTCCGCCACTTGCCGAACCTGCAAAAATTATATTGCTATTTGTGGGGTGCATCCTAATAACATTCAGCCTACCAATACCTGAGGATTGATAGCTGAGTAAATTTTCGGGCACTTCTTTTGGACCTTCTTCACGCCAAAAATATGTCTTTTGTAAATTGTCTCTATCTTTTTTCCCTTCGAGGAATTGGCTATAACTTGTCATCACATCATATGCATCGGGGAATATTCCGTTTGGATAAACTCGCTCACCCCAAAAATGTTCCCACCTTTTGAATTGTTTCCAACCCGAGCCTTTGCTTTGCTCTTTATCACTCCAATATTGGTTATAGGCATTTTGAACAGCATAAAAATTGTCAACGCTATCCTTTGGAACCAAGTGATACCAAGGATGTGCGGAGACAGGAATGCAATAAACGATAACTAATAGAAGCGACAATTTTATTATATTTTTCATTTTACTCATACTACTATAACACATATTTTGAAGATTCGTTACAAAATAAAATACAATTTAACATTTTTGCACGATTTTTGAAAGATAAAAACGTTGTCAATTACAAAAAAGAATAAATATAAATGCTATTAAGTGCCTGCATAATTACAAAAAACGAGACTTTGAACATATCAAGATGTATTGAATCAATCCGAACTTATTGCGATGAAATCATAGTTTTGGACACCGGTTCGGAAGATGATACAATCCAAAAAGCCACAGATTTCGGAGCAAAAGTATATCAACATAATTGGAAAAACGATTTCGCAGAAGCCAGAAACATATCCCTTGAATATGCTTCAGGAGATTTTATTCTCGTAATTGACGCGGATGAAGAATTTCAAGCAAACTCGAACATCAGAGAAATTTTGGTAAATAGTAAAAATTCTGTTGGTGGATTATTGCTTAATGTCATTTCATCAGCAAGTACGATTGATGGGCAATCTCAGACATTTGTGTCTCCCCAGCTCAGAATTTTCAGAAATCATCAGGGCTTCAAATTCGAGGGCAAAATACATGAACAAATAGCAAAATCTATTTTGAATTCGGGTTTTGAAATTGTAAAAAGCGATTTGAAGATTATTCATCATGGCTATAATTTGCCCAAAAATTTGCTCGACAAAAAGCATCTCAGAAATCTTGAAATGCTCGATGATGAAGATTTAATCTCCGGAAATCCGATTTATCTGTTTCATAGAGCTAAAACATTCTTAGCCCTTGGATATGTTACTAAAGCAGAACAAGACATAAACCAAGCACTCAATAAAGTTGCAAAATCTCATGTTTCATACCCTTCAATTTTGAACTATGCTACGGTAATCGCAAGAAACAAGGGCGAGTATCAAGATGCATATTTTTATTCTATTGAATCATTAAAAATTGAGCCGAATCAGCTAACTGCACATCTGAATCTTGCAGAATTATTTCTTTCCGCTAATGATTTCGCAAATGCTTCCCTTCATTATCAAATCATTTTCGACAGGCAAAAAGATGTCGCAAAAAAAATCAGTTTAGGTGGTGATATAGAGCTACCGCAAGAAGTTTACGTACCCAAGATGGCATATTGCTATTATCGAATCAACAATTTTGAAAAAGCAAATCAACTTTTGGAGCAATTTATCGCAAGCAAGCCACAAAATTTGGATGCGAAAATGGTCAAATTGAATTTCTTGTTGAGAGAAGGAAAAATTGAAGAATTTATGAACTTACTCAATGAAATTAGTCGCATAATACCGAATGACTCTACAATTATAAACTTAAAATCGAAATACAGCGAAACTTCAGAATTCAAGCAAAAGAATCCCAAAATATCACTTTCGATGATAGTGAAAAATGAGGAGAAAATGCTTGAAGGCTGTTTAGAATCAGTTCAATCATTTGTGGATGAAATTGTGATTGTTGACACAGGCTCCACAGATGATACGGTCAAAATCGCTCAAAAATATAATGCTAAGGTGTTTCATTATGAATGGAACGATAATTTTTCGGATGCTCGAAATTTCGCACTAAAACACACAAGCGGCGATTGGATATTATATCTTGACGCTGACGAAAGGCTCAATAATAAGAACTATTCTTCGATTCGGAATATTCTCGAAAATGCTACAGATGAAGTAGGCGCCTTGCTTTGTACGATTGAAAGTTTACACAGAAAAGATGACGGAAGTTCGGAGATGCACAGAGGTTCGTATCCGCGATTATTCCGCAATTATGGCTATCCGACCATAAAATTTACGGGCAAAGTGCACGAACAAATCACTCCTGCTTTACGTCAATTAAACAAGCAAATTTTTGAATCCGACATCGTAATCGAACATCTCGGATATAATTTTGATTTGCAAACGATTAGAGACAAAACGATACGTAATTATCAACTGCTAATAAAGCAAGTGAATGATGAACCTACGAACGGATATGCATGGTTTCAGTTGGGGCAAACATTAGGGAGATTAAAATTAGTCGAACAATCCATTATGGCACTCGAATTTGCAATTGGAACTGAAACTCTATCTGACAGCATCAAAGCTGCAACTTATACCTCATTGTCTCAACTAAAAGGCGTGATGAAGGAATTCGACAAGGCTTTAGATTATGTTGAAAAATCTTTGCAAATAAATCCCAATCAGCTATTTGCCCGAAATCTCAAAGCATACGCATTGTTGCATTTGGGTCGTTTTGAGCAATCTCGGCAGATGTTTGAAGCAATTCTTGCAACATATGATACAAAAGCAAATTCGCAGATTGCTTTTGATATTGAAGTACCGAGGAATATTGTGTTACAAGGCTTAGAAATGGCTAAAAAACGAATCATTACAATTTAGATTTAACCAAGATTGCATTAATTTCATAAAGTTCTAAGTCGTAAAATTCGTAAGATTTGAATATAATTGTAGAATTTGTGGGGTTATAATCCAAATCATATTCCAATCCGGTTTCGCATCTGAGTTTTAAAATTATTTCGTTCTCAGAATAATACCACAGCCCGGAATCGCTAATATTGTCCTTATCTGTACTCCTCATGAGCTCAAAATTTCCATCATCGAAAATAGTCAGTCTTACTTGGTAATTTGCAGGAGTTTCAATCACATAAGTATCAGGCTTGTTTGCCAAAGTAACGCTTTCCGAAACCCAAGAGCCCACTAAATCGGATTCATTTTTTGATGGAGTATTAACTTCGCTGCAAGAATTCAATATCAACAATGTAAAGATTGCAGAAATTAAATATATTTTCATTTTTTCATTTTTCATATAGCCAAGATACGTAATGAAAGCTGAAAAAGTTACAATTTTGGGAGCTAAATTGTTAAATTTCAATTGAATCCAAAGAATTTTGCAATATTGCAACAAATTCGTCAATCTCAGTTTTTCCCACAATCAAAGGTGGAACCATTCTCAACACACTGCCGGAAGCCGCATTGGCAATAGCTTTCCTTTCCAATAGAGCATTTACGAGCAAACCCGCATCAAATGATAATAACAATCCGCACATCAGTCCAAGACCGCGTACATGCAACACTTTTTTGGGATTGGTTGCATGGATTTTTTCAAGCTCCTGACGGAAATATTCGCCCATAGATTGGACATGCTCCATTAGACCACTTTCGAGTTCTTCAAGTACAACCATTCCCGTTGCACAAGCTACTGCATTGCCTCCGTAAGTAGTTCCGTGCATACCTGATTCCCAAATGTCGCTCAAATGTTCGTCAACTAAAATTCCGCCTAAGGGCAGCCCGCCTCCCAGACCTTTTGCCATTATTACAACATCCGGGGCAATATTCCAATGTTCAAATGCGAAAAAGCGTCCCGACCTGCCAATCCCGCTTTGAACTTCATCTGCAATCAAAAGAAAATTATGAATAGACTTCAATTCCATTAACATTTCTATAAATTCCGGTGTCGGCATCGAAATCCCGCCTTCGCCCTGAATAAATTCCAAAACTACACCCGCTGTATCGGAGTTGACGCTGCTCATCAATGTTTCGATGTCATTGAGTGGAATTACTTGTGTATTCGGCAAGAAAGGTCCCATTGTATCTTTGTAACGTGGTTTATCCATAATTGACAGTGCCCCGTAGGTTCTACCGTGAAATCCGCCGCTAAACGCAAGAATATTCGTCTTTTTGTGCTTCAATCCCCATCTGCGGATTAGTTTGATTGCTGCTTCAGTGGCTTCAGTGCCGGAATTAGTAAAGAAGACTTTGCTAAAGCCCGACATTTCGCAAAGCTTTTGAGCTAATTTTATCTGAGTGTCCTGATAAAAGTAGTTAGATACGTGCATATAGCGGAAAATTTGTTCCTGAACTGCATTGATTATTCGCGGGTGCGAATGCCCGAGAGCATTTACAGCGATTCCTGCGAGAAAATCTAAATATTCATCACCATTTACATCTATAACTCGGCAACCGACGGCTTTGTCAACCGCAATCGGAAGTCTTTTATACGTGTTTAGAATGAAATCATGTTCGTTCTCAATCAGCGAACTTTTATATTTTTCAATGTCTTGCATAGTTTACCTAAGAATTATATTTTGTTATTTTAAAATTTTGTTCTAATGATTTAGTATAAACTTTCCAAATAATAAGTTATTTTGCAAAGATGAAAAATCAATTGTTGTTTAAGAATTTTTAGTGAAATTGTATAAATGAAAGTAGTGGTTCAAAGGGTTAAATCTGCAAAAGTTACGGTTGATGGTGCAATCACCGGGCAAATTGATAAAGGACTTTTGCTGTTGGCAGGAGTTTGCCAATCCGATACGCCTGAAATATTGGATTGGGTATGCAATAAAATTGCAGGATTGAGAATATTTTCCGATGAAAATCAAAAGATGAATCTATCAGTTCAAGATGTTGGCGGTGCGATTTTGGTAGTGTCAAATTTTACTGTTTGCGGTAATGCTGCAAAAGGATTCAGACCGAGCTTTACGAACTCCGCTGCACCCGAATTTGCAGAAAAAATGTATGAAGATATGATAGCTAAATTTCGTGAAATGAACATCAAAACGGAAGCAGGCATTTTCGGGGCAATGATGGATGTAGATTTGGTAAATGATGGTCCGGTGACAGTTATAATCGAAAAAAAAGGGGCTGATACTCAAGAGTAGCAGCCCCAATTAATTTTTCAGCCTAACTATTTTTGTTCATCAGGAACGAAAGCGTAAATTTCTTTTAATAATTCGGGGACTATATCCGCTTCGGGTACATAGCGTAAAGGTTCGCCGCGTCTGAATAATAACGCTTTGCCTTTTGCGGCAGCAACACCCAAATCAGCTTCCCTCGCTTCACCCGGACCATTTACAGCACATCCGAGAATTGACACAGTCATTGGCTTTTTGATGTCCTTAACAGCTTTTTCGATTTCCTCAGTGATTTTGAACAAATCAACATCAAGTCTTCCACAAGTTGGGCACGAGATAATTTCTACATTTCGTTGAGCCAGACCAAGTGAGCGAAGAATTTCTTTGCCCACTTCTACCTCAAGTTCGGGTTCGTCAGTCAAGGAAACACGAATAGTGTCGCCAATTCCTTCTGCGAGCAAAGTCCCGATACCAACCGACGATTTGATTGTGCCTGTTCTCAATCTACCGGCTTCAGTAACACCAAGATGCAAAGGGAAATCCGTTCTTTGGGCAATCAATCTATATGCTTCAATCATCAATGGAACTGAGGTTGATTTGACTGATATTACCAAATCGTCAAATCCAAAATCTTGAGCTATTTCAACGTGCCTTATAGCTGATTCGTACAAAGCTTCTGCCGTTGGATAGCCATATTTATCCAAAATGTCCTTTTCTAAAGAACCGGAATTAACTCCAATTCTAATCGGAATTCCTCTCTCTTTTGCGGCAGAGAGAACTTTTTTGATTCGTTCTACTTTACCTATATTTCCCGGATTGATTCTCACTTTTGCCACTCCTGCTTCGATGGAAGCAAGAGCGAACATATAATTGAAATGAATATCAGCAACTATTGGGACGTTCACTCGTTTTACAATCTCGCCAATCGCTTCTGCAGCGTCCTTATTGTTGACTGTAATCCGAACAATATCTACTCCTGCTTCCTCGCTAAGTTTAATCTGGTTCACGATACCTTCTACATCGGAAGTTTTTACTTTCGTCATAGTTTGGACAGAAATCGGCGAGCCACCACCTACAGGAACATTTCCTACCATTACTTTGCGTGAGATACGTCGAGTAAAGGAATTCCCCCCGGCAACGCTCTTGCTTGTTACAATCGGATTGCTTATTACGGTCAATCCTTCTATATGATTATTGATTTGCATTGAGTAATCAAAATTATTTTGTGGATAAATTTATATTCGCTTGCTAAGCTCTGTTAAAATAAACTTTTCTTTTTCGGTCAAATTTTGATAACCGCTTTCGGAAATTTTGTCTAATATCGAATCAATTTTTACTTGAGTAATCTCTTCACCGTCAATTATATATTTGCCTTTATTTTCGACTCTTGGCTCGGGTCTGGGTTGAACCGGTTTTTCTTGATTGATTTGAGCCCATTTCACTTGGATAACGTTCGGTTTTCTGCTACCGGAGCCGGAGTATGGGTCGGACTGAAAAGCTCCTGTAGTCCCAAATCCAGGGTCGTAAGCATCAGATTTTTTGGAAAACCATTTGAAAACGCCCATTTTATCGCCCCATTTTAAAAGTATAAATCCTGTTAGTGCACCGCCGAGATGGGCAAAATGTGCTATACCGGAACTACCCGAGACTCCCGAAATCATTTCGATAACAACAAAAATCAATACAAAAAACTTAGCCGGAATTGGAATGAAAAAAGGAAACATGAAAATTGGTCTATTCGGAAACGTGAATGCAAATGCAAGTAAGATGCCATAAACAGAGCCCGAAGCCCCTACAGTTGGAACTGATAAGCCGGTAATTAGCGGCGTTATAAACATATGGACAATAGCGGCACCCACACCGGCAAGCAAATAATAAATCAAAAATCGTTTGCTTCCCCACAAACCTTCAAGTTCTGAACCAAACATCCATAGAGCAAACATATTGAAGAACAAATGCCATAAACCGCCGTGCATGAATTGATACGAAATTAATTGCCATGGAAGGAATATATTTTCAGATAAATCGAACATTATTTCAGCGTTGAATGGCTGTAAGGCGAAATATTTCATAAATAGTGCATTGAGTGAATGACCATCAAAAGTCAGTCCGCTCAAAAACAAATACTGAAGAATGAAAACTGCAACGTTGATAATCAACAGCATTTTCATTACAGGTGGAAAAAGTGAAAAACTGCCCATACCTCTCATATTCATATTCTCATAATGATTTTCAATATTGCTTGTGACGTTTCTGAATGCCAAGAATTGCTGAGGTGCTTTTCATTTCTTAATTCATCGAAATGAAAATCGTATGTGTGGAATTAGTTGTTTTAGTGAAGTCAGTTTTGTAAGAATCCCATTTGTGTACAAAAACATTCCAGTCGTTTGTGAACGATTCTTTCGATACAAGGAATTCGGACCATGAAGATAGAACTTGCTCGAAGGACTCAATCAATTGCTCTTTACTAACGGAATCTTTTGCTTGAGTGAATAGTATAAGGGGAAGTAATTTAAGAGAATTATTCAAGAATTTCAAAATATTACAAACTGTGTCATAAATCACTTTATTCAATTGGAAAGATTGCTCCAATAAAAAAAAGTTATCATTTATTGATTTTATAACTGAATCAATAAGCTCAACGTGATTTTCTATGTAATTCGGTTTTGACATTTTTTTCTATAAAAGGGAGTGAATTGTGAAAGCACTCCCTTATCTAATCTTGTACATAATTATAATTCTAAAGCAGCAACACCCGGGAGAACTTTGCCTTCCATAAATTCGAGAGAGGCTCCACCACCTGTTGAAACATGTGATATTTTTTTCTCAAGTCCAAATTTACTGATAGCAGCGACGGAATCTCCCCCACCAACCACAGTAATCCCACCTTTGGAAGTTAAATCGGCAAGAGATTGTGCAATTGCTTTTGTTCCTTTTGCAAAATTGCTCATTTCAAATACTCCCATAGGTCCGTTCCATACGACAGTTGCAGCATTCAAAATAATATCGCTGAATTCCTGTGCTGTTTTCTCGCCAATATCCATTCCAACTGAATCACTTGGAATATTGTCGAAAGCAACTGTTTTATGTGGAGCATCATTAGTAAATGAATCAGCTACTACAACGTCGGTTGGCAACATTAACTTGATGTTTTTGCTACTTGCTTCATCCAACAAACTTTTAGCTAAAGCAAGTTTATCATCTTCGCAAATAGATTTGCCGATTTCATAGCCCAAAGCTTTGTAGAATGTAAACATCATTCCGCCACCAATCAAAATCGAATCGCATTTTGTAAATAGATGTCTAATAACATCAATTTTGCCTGTAATTTTGGCGCCACCAATGACAGCTACAAATGGTTTGCGTGGATTTTTGATTGCGTTTCCGAGATAGTTCAGTTCTTTGAGCATGAGCATTCCGGCATATTTTTCCTCAAAAAACCCGGCAATAGCCGCAGTACTTGCATGTGCTCTGTGAGCTGTTCCAAATGCATCGTTTACGTAAACATCGCCCAATTCGGCTAATTTCTTGGCAAATTCGATGTCATTGGCTTCTTCTTCTTTATGAAAGCGCAAATTTTCGAGCAAGACAAGCTCGCCCAATTCGGCATTATCAATAGCTTTTTTGACTGAAGTGCCAATGCAATCTTCGGCAAAAATCACTTTGTAACCGAAATGGTCTTTCAAATAATCTGCAACAGGTTTTAATGAAAATTCAGGATTGACTTTCCCTTTGGGTCTTCCCAGATGAGACATCAAAATCGGAATTCCACCTTTATCAATTATAATATCAATAGTTGATAAAGATTCTACAATTCTTGTGTCATCAGTAATTTTGCCATTTTTGTCCAAAGGAACGTTGAGGTCAACTCTGACAAGAACATTTTTATTTTGGAAATCGGCTTCATCCAAGGAATGAATCATAATTTCAACCTTTGTTGTTTTTGATAAAAAAGATAATTTCGATATAAAGTATGATTACAAATCAGTGCCTAATTTTTCCAATAAGTCAGTAATGCGGCAAGAATAACCGAATTCATTATCGTACCACCCTACTACTTTTACATGATTGCCGCTAACTTGAGTCAATTGGCTATCAAAAATACATGAATGAGGATTACCGACAATATCAGATGAAACTAATGGTTCGTCGGAATATTCTAAAATGCCTTTCATGCTTGTTTCCGAAGCTAATTTCATAGCATTATTGATTTGCTCTACAGTTGCTTCAGTATTCAAAATAGCTGTCAAATCTGTCAAAGAACCGTCCGGAATTGGAATGCGTACTGCATAACCGTGCAATTTGCCTTTCAATTCGGGCAATACTAAGCCTACTGCTTTTGCAGCACCGGTAGTCGTAGGAATTGCGTTAGCTGCGGCAGCTCTGGCACGTCTCAAATCTTTATGCGGTAAATCGAGAATTCTTTGGTCGTTGGTATAAGCATGGATAGTAACCATAAATCCGGAATGAATTCCAAATTCATCATTTAGAACTTTAACCATAGGTGCTAAACAGTTTGTAGTGCAAGAGGCGTTCGAAATCGTTTTTTCTTCTCCTGTGAGAACGAAATCGTTGACACCTAATACAACAGTTGCATCAAGAGCATCTTTTGCCGGAGCCGAGAGAAGGACTTTTTTGGCTCCACTTGTTTCTATATGTTTCAAAAGTTGTTCATTTCTGGTGAAAGCGCCCGTGGATTCTAATACTAAGTCAATATTTCGCCATGGAATATTTTCGATAGCCTTTTCGGCTGAAATTGGAATGTTTTGACCGTTGACAACAATTGAATTTTCAGTATGAGACACTTCTCCTTTGAATTTGCCATGTACAGAATCATACTTGAACAAATGTGCCAAAGTAGCGGCATCAGTTAAATCATTTATACCGACCAATTCCAGTCCACTGTTACGGTTGAAAATTTCGCGGGCTACAAGCCTTCCAATGCGACCAAATCCATTTATTGCAATCTTGATTGCCATGATCATCCTTTTAATGAAGTTAAAAACATACTACAAAAGTAATAATTTATACCGCTTAAAACGATTTTGAGTCACGAAAAGTTTAATTTGGACATGGTAGTTATCCCAAAAAGGAAATTATCCAAAGAAATGTTCTTATATTTGCTATTTGTATTCATAAGAAATTATATAATGATTAAAACGTGTGTTATAATGGCGGGTGGTTCGGGCGAAAGGTTTTGGCCCCTAAGTCGTAAAAACCGTCCCAAGCAACTTTTGAAGCTTGATTCGAAGTATAAAACTATGCTTAGGCAATCTATTGATAGGATTGGCAAAGCTATAGACAAAGCTGATATTTTCATTATAACTTCTGTCAACCTTTTGGAGCCGATTCGCAAAGAATTAACTGACATTCCTGCAAGTAATGTAATAGCAGAACCATCAAAAAAGAATACCGCACCATGTTTGGCTTATGCTGCCGCTTTCTTGAAAGCGAAGTATCAAACAGACGATGCCGAAATCTTGATGGCAGTTTTGACGGCTGACCACAAAATCGAATCTGACGAAGACTTCCAAATGAATATCGGTGCGATTTTGGATTTTGCTTCTCTAAATCAAGGTTTATGCACAATCGGTATAAAACCTGCAAGACCTGAAACAGGTTACGGTTATATCGAAGTAGAAAATGATTTTATCAATTACGATACAGCTCAAATTGCTCCTGTTGCGAGATTTCATGAAAAGCCTGACGCCGAGAAAGCAAGCGAATATATCGAACGTGGGAAATTCTTTTGGAATAGTGGAATGTTCTTCTGGCGATTAGATGTTTTTACAAGTGAAATGAAGAAACATTTCCCGGAAGTTGGCGAGCACATTGACGCTATGGCTGAACTGCATTCCGGTACAACGGAAACAGCTTTCCCCGGTACAAATGAAAAAATAATTGAGCTTTACAATAGTTTCCCTAATAAGTCAATTGATTATGCACTGATGGAAAAATCAAAATCAGTCTATGTTGCGAAAGCAGATTTTACATGGGATGACATTGGCTCTTGGGATTCTTTTTCACGTTTGCACGGGGCAGACAAGGATGGCAATTTGAGTTTTGGCGATAACATAGTATCGGTTGACTCTAAAGATACTATGATAATCAACAGCACAGAAGACAGTAGAATGGTATCGGCACTCGGTTTGGAAGATATTATCATAATCACAACTGACGATGCTGTGCTTGTATGCCATAAGTCGAAAGTTCAAGACGTAAAGAAAATAGTTGCGGAACTACGCGACAAAAAAATGGATAAGTGGCTCTAATTTTATAAATTTTTCAGCAGAGCAATCATATGTTAACAATTAAATACGACATTAATTCGATGCAAGAGATATTGCATAATTTTCATGTGCAATTCAAACATGCTATCGAAATCGGCGAATCTTTCGAAATTGATACTACCTACGAACACGTTCGCGAAATTGTGATTTGCGGAATGGGCGGTTCGGCTTTGGGAGGTAATCTTCTGAATTCATATTTGCAATCGCCGAGTTGCAAATCCAATATTAAAATTCGTGTGAATAAGGGATATGGTTTGCCGCATAACATAGCAGCGAATTCTCTCATTATCATCAGTTCATATTCAGGCAATACCGAAGAAACTCTCGCAGCGATGGAAAGCGCTTATGATAATGATTTGAGTATGATTTGCTTAACTTCCGGTGGAAAAGTTAAGAAATTCGCTAATTCAAAGAATATACCGTGTTTGATAATTCCCGAAGGATTCCAACCACGATGTGCCTTAGCCTATTCGTTCGTAGGATTGCTTTATATTCTTATCAAGAGCAAAGTATTTTCGCCGGAATTGAGCAAAAGCACAATTGCAGGGCTTACTGAAGCCCAAGAATTGCTCAAACGCGTTACAAGTCGTTACGAAAGTCATGACTTTGCAAACCCGGCATTCAAAGCCGCAAATGATTTGTTCAGAAGCTATCCTGTCATTTATTCGGCAGATGCGATAACAGATTCAATCAATTTGCGCTGGCAAGCACAAATTCACGAGAATGCTAAATCTCCTGCTTTCGGGAGCTATTTGCCCGAAATGAACCACAATGAAATAAATGCCTGGTTTGCCACTGAGCCTAATTCACCAAGATTCAAATTCATTTTCTTGCGAGATAAAGAAGACCACCCAAGAGTGAAAATTCGTTTTGATGCAATCAAAGAGATGCTATCGGAATTTTACGACGTTTATGAATTTTACGGGACCGGTAATCACATTTTAGCGCGAATGTTCGACCTGATTTACCTTGGCGATTGGTTAAGCTATTACTTAGCCGTACTCAACAAACAAGACCCCATAAGTATTCCTGTCATCAATCGTTTGAAAGAGATTTTGGCAAAACATAAGAGTTGATAAACCATTTTCAAGATATTTTTTGTTATCATTGTAAATAGCAGTAATTTTGTATGATAACATTTTTCAATTTTTAAAAAAAATATCAAAGTTAGGAGTAACAATGACATTCGTACCAAACACCGATTCCGAAAGAGCTGAAATGTTGAAAACCATCGGTGTGGAAAAATTTGATGACTTGATTGCAAATATACCAAGCAAATTTAAAATAACCGAACCCTTGAATTTGGAAAGCCGCCTTTCTGAGTTGGAAGCATTCAAATTGATGGACAAATACGCAAGCCGTAACATTTCGGCAGTATCGCATATTTGCTATATTGGCGGTGGTGCATACGACCATTACGTACCGTCAATTGTTGGTTCGGTACTACAAAAACCGGAATTCAAAACAGCTTACACTCCCTATCAAGCTGAAGTTTCGCAAGGCACTTTGCAAGTAATGTATGAATTCCAATCCATGATTTGCGAAATCACAGGAATGGACGTGGCTAATGCTTCGCTTTATGATGGCGGAAGCGCTTTGGCAGAAGCATGTTTGATGTCCAATGCCCACAATAGAAAATCGAAATTCTTATTTGCCGGAACTGTGCATCCGAGCTACATCGAAGCTACAAAAACAATCACAGCAGGCAGAGAATTCACTTACGAATCATTTATCAAAAGTGATGGTTCGGCTGATTTGGACGCTTTGGCAGCGGCTATGACTGACGATGTTTCAGGCGTCATAGTTCAAACACCAAATTTCCTCGGAAATATCGAAGATGTTTACGCTATCGAAAAAATCGCTCATTCAAAAAAAGCTTTGTTTATAGTAGTCACAAACCCGATTGCTCTCGGTGTACTTGAAGCACCGGGCAAGTATAATGCAGATATTGTAGTTGGCGAAGGTCAATCTTTAGGTATCTCACTTAGCTACGGCGGACCATACTTAGGATTGTTTGCTTGCAAGCAAGAATTTGTACGCAAAATTCCCGGCAGATTATCAGGAATCACACAAGATTCGGAAGGCACTCGTTGTTTCGTATTGACTTTGCAAACTCGCGAACAACAAATCAAACGCGAAAAAGCAACTTCGAACATTTGTACAAATCAAGGCTTGTTTATGCTTGCAGCCACAGTTTATATGACCACAATGGGCAAATCCGGCATCAAGGAAGTGGCGGAACAAAGTTTCCATCGTGCTCATTATTTGGCTGAACAAATTAGTCAAATTAATGGCTTCAATCTTATTAACACTTTACCATTTTTTAACGAATTTGTGGTTGAAACTCCTGTTGATGCATCAACTATAATTTCCGAGGGACTTCCCGAAGGTTTAATCGCCGGTTTGGACATTTCACGCTTTATGCCTGAACGAAAAGGATTGATGATAGCTGTTACCGAAAAGAGAACGAAAGAAGAATTGGACAAATTAGTAGAATTTTTGAAGAAATACCAAGTTTAATGAAATTCAGCTTCACGGATATAAATTTTTACAAGAAACGCCGATGGACAATTATCGGCGTTTCTGCCATTTTGTCAATTGCATTGATTGTGACAATATCCGATTACGGGCTTTGGAACAGATTTACATTAGAATACGAAACAAAGAGTCTCGAACGCGAAATCATTGCATTGAAGGATAGCAACGAAATGCTCTTAGACGAAATCGAGATGCTCAAGACTGATACTACAACTATCGAAAAAGTTGCCCGCGAAAAATACGGCATGAAAAAACGTAACGAAACAGTTTTCGTTATACAAGACAACGAAGGCAAATAGATATGTTGCTCGGGATTGATATTGGCGGTACATCTATTAAAGTCGGCTTATTCGATACCGAATTGTCTCTAATCAAAAATTATTCCTTCCCAAGCAATTCATTTGATGATTCCTCAAAATTTTTCGAGTTTTTGAACCAGGATATTTCTACTATCTCCGATGCTTATAGCGTTGAAGCAATAGGAATCGGTATTCCGGGATTGTTATCAAAAGATTTCATTTTGGAAAAATCTCCAAATTTGAAATTCCTCGAGGGCGTCAATCTTGCTGAAAATTTGCTGAATAAATTAACTGTTCCCGCTGTAATCGAAAATGATGCTAATATGGCAGCTATGAGCGAACTAATCGGTCAATCTGAGGAAAACATTGACAACTTTGTTTATCTTACAATTGGCACCGGAGTTGGCGGTTCAATAATTATTGAAGGGAAACCATTCCATGGGGACGCCGGTTTCGCAGGAGAAATCGGGCATATAATTATTGACAGCAAATTCGACGAAAATTCTGACGTATATAGAATTGGTACTCTTGAATCAAAATGCGGCAAGCAAGGAATAGTTGATTTCTACAACTCACTCACCGGCTCAAACGAAGCAATTGGCGTTAAAGATATTTCAAAATTGGCAGAAAATGGCGATGCGATTGCTGTCAAAACTCTCGACCATACAGCATTTCACCTTGCCTCGGGAATTATATCCATAATTCATGCCCTGAATATTTGCAAAATTGTCATCGGTGGCGGAATTTCAAATTCAAATTATTTATTACAAAAAACCACAAAATACGTCAACAAACGTGTAATGTATGGAAATAAGGAATTAATCTCTATAAAAAGAGCCAAGCATAATGAGGATTCCGGCATCTATGGTGCTGCTTATTGTGCAAAATCAAAATTGTTATCCATTAAACAAAAGGAAAAAATATGAAAGAACAGATTTTAACAAAAAACGCTCCCGCTCCAATCGGACCATATTCACAAGCTGTCAGAGCGGAAGGAAAATTTATTTTCATCTCAGGTCAAATACCGTTTACTCCTGAAGGACAATTAGTCGGCGAGGGTATTACTATCCAAACTCAACAATCAATCAGGAATATTGCAGCCATTTTGGAGTCAGTTGGTTTGACATTGGAAAATGTAGTAAAAACAACTGTTTTGCTCAAAAACATGGAACATTTCGCTCAGATGAACGAAATCTACAACCAATTTTTTGAAACAAGCAAACCCGCTCGTGCAGCCTATGAAGTAGCACGTCTCCCAAAAGACGTTTTGGTAGAAATTGAAGCAATTGCAGTTTATTAATCTGATAAAAAGATTGAATACTTACTACAAAATATTGTTGATTTCATTCATATTCATTGCAAATATTGCATTTTGTTATTCGCAAGATGAAATTGATACGGCAAAAGTAGAAAGTACGGTAAAAAAGTCAAAATTTGAAATGACAAAATCCCCATCCGGTGCAATATATCGCTCGTTGATATTACCCGGGTGGGGACAATATTATGTCGAAAGCTACTGGAAAGCTCCTATATTTTTGGCAGGGGCACTCGGGCTATATGCTTCGATTGTTTACAACCAAATTGAGTTTAGTAATTATGCTGAAATACTTGATGGAATGGAGAAAAATAACCCTGAATACGAAATCACTTTGCTCCGCAGGGAATATTTCAGGGATAACCGCGATATGAGCGGATTTTACCTAATCGGTGTTTATGTCTTAGCAGCAGTTGATGCATACGTTGGAGCACATTTATTTGACTTTGAAGTAGAAGAAAACCTGAGCATTGGCTTTATCCCCCATTCTCTTAATCCCAGATTAGCTATTTTTATAAGATTTTAACAATCAACAATGTCATATCATCAAATTGCATTGTGCCGTTTGTATAATTACTAATATCATCGAAAATCGCATCTTTTATTTCAAGTGATGATAAATGTGAATTTGCCAAAAGCACGTCAGACAGCCTTTCATCACCATATTCATCATTTTCATTATTACGACTATCGGTAATTCCATCAGTATATAAAAGTATGACATCGCCTTTGTTAATTTTTCTATGGTACTCTTCAAGATTTGAAGCAAAAGTATCTGAATCGGTCAAACCTAATCCCATACCAATTGGCTTGATTACTTCAGCCTTTCCGGTAGTTGAATCAAAGTATAAGAGCGGATTATGCCCTGCTCTGACAATCTTCAAAGTCATATCGGAAGTGTTCAGTTTTGCAGTAAGTGCAGTCACGAAAAAGCTTTTATCAATCTTTCTATGAAGCTGAGTATTGGCATAAATCATAAGATTGCGTGGCGAAAGGTCGAAAACATTTAAAGTACGAATTACACCTTGAATTTTGGACATATATAAGGCTGCTGAGGTTCCTTTGCCGCTAACGTCGCCTATGATGAAAGTTTGCGATTTGCCGTCTTTGCTACCTAAGTAATCATAAAAATCTCCACCAACTTCTAATGCCGGAATTGAAACCCCAAAAATATCAAATCCCTCTAAATCAGGAGCTTTGGAAGGCAAAGAAGCTGTTTGGATTTCTCTGGCAAATTCGAGTTCGTGTCTGATTCGTTCCTGTTGCGACAGTTTTTCGTATAGCAAAGAGTTGTTGATAGTGACAGAAGCTTGATTGGCAATAGATTTGAGCAAATCAATTTCGTCATGAGTCAATCCTGTTTCGGATAATTTCTCGCCTAATAATATTACACCATTGAATTGGTCGCGAGTCTTGATTGGTACCAAATTTTCGATTTCAAATTTATAATAAACTTCCTTGATGCCATCCGGCAAATAGTCAGATGAAAAAACTCCGTTGAATTCCTTCAAATAAAAAGTGAACCGTCGCGAAAGTGATTTGTTGAAGTTCTCCAATTCAATACCGTCAAATCCGCCATAATTCTGATAACGGATGAACTGGTCAGTGCCGTAAATTATAATACCAAATCGCTTGAAACCGATTACTCTATCAAGATTTGCCATGAAAGTATCCGCAATTGTTTCAATCCCGGAGCTTGGTTCGATAGATTCAAAAATTTGCGAGTAAACCGATTTGTAGTTAATTGTCTGGCGGTCAAATTTCTTATTGAGCCAAATTGAAGTATTCAGACGAAGCTGATATACTCCGAAAAATGCTATAACTGAAGCTCCCAACAAAATAAAAAATTCTATTCGTTTTGAATTGCTACCGATCTCATTATCTCCTAAAACTTCGATAGCAGTGCCTGTAAAAACAATCTCCGGAACTTTGATGTCAATTCCTGTGATAAAGAAAATTATTACAGCCAGAATCACGATAAACATAACGTTGACAAGAGTCAAGGCGAATGCAAAAATAATATTCCGTCTGAATTTGAAATCAAAATCTAAAAGTCTGTAACGCCAAATAGTATAAACTATCCCAACAGGAATCATAAATATGACTAATGGAAGAAATTCAACAACTGTAGTTACATATTCTCGGCTCATCAAATTAAAATTTTGGATAATCAAATCGAAAATCATAAATGATGATACAGCAAAGATAATTATTCTTATAAAAAGGCTTTTGCGTTTTTCTTCTTTCTTGAAATGCTTTCTATTCCAAATAAAAAGGACTATAAAATACAGCAAAATGGCAGTTACTCCATACATGAATAAATATGGCATGTATGACAAGATTTTCCAAAAATAAAGTATCGAAGCTAATGAGAATAAAATCGCCGCCATAAGATAACCAACTAAAATTGGCTTTTGCTTTTTGATGATTTGGGGCTTTTCCGAAGGAAAATACAATGCTGTGTGAAAGAATAATGGGATACTGAAAATTAATACAAAATTCGTCACAAAAAAGGCAATTTCGGTTAATAAAATTTGGTCATTCGGCAAATGTACAAACAAGTGAAACAATAGCATCCCAACAAAAATAATAGAGATGGAAATCATCCTACCCGCAACTAAGTTGGGTTTGTTAAAACCAATCCAAAACCCTATGAAAATAGTAAGAATGCTTGTAGTAAGACTAACTAATGAGTACCAACTTATTCCGATTTTTGAAAGTGCAACCTTTACTTCAAACTTTTTTTCATATCGCAAGATTTCATACATTATTTCTTTACCGCTTCCCATACGTCTCATGAGTCTATCTGCTTCGAAGATATCGTTGAAACTTTTGCCGTTGACTCTTATAATCAAGTCACCTTGTTTGAGCCCTGCCCTATCCGAAGCACCACCTTCAACAACAAAATTCACCCATGCAGACATTGGAACATATACAGTAAATTGTTCCGGAATATCAGACTTTTTAATTAAAATCGTAAATGTATTTCGATTTTGAAGATTTCGAAACTTTAGACTGACGGTAGAATTTGGTGAAATCTTATCAAAATAATCATCATATTTGAAATTTGGTGGTGCTAATGATGAATCATTGATTGCAATCAGTACGTGACCGGGTTTTATTGTGTCAAGTTTGTTTTCTTTATCAGGATTTTTACCGATTATGGTTTTTGTTGTATAATTGAAATCGTTTAATTGGGTGTAAAGATTATCATCGGTTGTGCTTGTAATCAATAAATAAAATACAAGCACAATATGACTCACTACCACCAATGAAGCTATGGCAATAATATTTTTGAAAACATTTGGATTTTTGTCCCAGTAAGTCATATATCGATTTTAAAATTAATAATAGTTAAATTACGTTCTCAAAACAAAAAAGTTATCATTATTTAAAAATAATAAAAAATAGGATAGGTACATATGCATGAAGCTCAAATAATTCTTGATTTGCTCAAATCTATGCGTAATGAAACAAACATTGCCGGGATGAAAAGATTCGGAATTGAATCAAAAATCATACTCGGCATTTCTATGAAAGAATTGGAAAACATGAAAAAACAAATCGGCAAAAACCATGATTTAGCATTAGAGCTCTGGGCGAGCGAAATTCACGAAGCACGTATGCTTGCGGCAATGGTTGCAGAACCAAGCTTGGCAACGATTGAACTAATGAGCAGTTGGGCAAACGATTTTGATAATTGGGCAGTGTGTGATAGCGTTTGTAACAAATATTTTAGAAAAGGTCCATATATTTTGGAAGCTATAGATATTTGGGTCCATTCCGATAAATTATATGTTAAACGAGCAGCATTTGCAAGCATAGCCATAATTGCAGTTCATCTAAAAAAGCTATCAGACGATGATTTTAAGCAGTATTATCAAATGATATTGGATAATTGCACTGATGAACGCAAACATATTGCCAAAGCGGTCAATTGGGCTTTGAGGCAGATTGGCAAACGCAATGCGACTTTGTGTGATGAATCAATCGAAATCGCAGACCAGATAATAAAGCAAAATCCACAAAACAGAACTGCTTTGTGGATTGCAAAAGATGCTAAAAGGGAATTAGAAAAAAAGACTTTCTAAGATTGAAATTATCTTCTGTTTCTGTCGCGGTCGCCGCCTCTGTCACGGTCTCCGCCTCTACCTCTGTCGCCGCCACGACTGTCTCTACCTCTATCACCGCCACGACTGTCTCTGCTATCGCGGTCACGATTGTACGGTGGTGGTTCGACATAGCCTTCAGGCGGTGTCAACAATGCTTTGCGACTCAATCTGAATTTGCCGTCGCGAGTAATTTCGAGTAATTTTACATCAATTTTATCGCCAACGGTTAATACGTCGGCAACATTTTCAACTTTTTCGTAAGCTATTTGTGAAATATGGAGCAAACCTTGTGTTTTAGGTAGGATTTCGACAAATGCGCCGAGTCCTTCTCTGATTTCCTTAACTGTAGCGTGGTAAATTTCACCTTCTTTCGGCTTAGAAACCAATCCTTCAATTAATACCACGACTTGGTCTGCTGCTTCTTTGCTTGTTGAAGCAATCAAAACAGTCCCGTCGTCTTCGATATTGATTTCGACGCCATAATCCTTGCATAAACCGCGAATCGTTTCGCCACCGGTACCAATGACAGCTCCAATCATATCTTGTGGGATAGTCATAGATGTATATCTTGGTGCATATTGCGAAATGTCATCTTTTGGAGTGTCTATGATTTGGTTCATGATATTCAAAATATGCAAGCGACCGATTTTTGCTTGGTGCAAAGCAGTCGTCATAATTTCGAGAGATAAACCTTCGATTTTGATATCCATTTGGCAAGCCGTGATTCCGTCTTCGGTTCCGGTGACTTTGAAGTCCATATCGCCCAAGAAATCTTCGTCGCCAAGAATATCAGATAGTACAGCTACTTTGTCATCTTCTTTAATCAAGCCCATTGCAATACCTGCTACAGCTTTTTTCATAGGCACACCTGCTTCGAATAGTGCCATTGAACCTGCACATACAGTTGCCATCGACGATGAGCCGTTAGATTCCAAAATATCGGAAACTACGCGCATAGTGTATGGGAAATCTGCAGCATCGGGAAGCATACCTTTCAAAGCTCTTAAAGCCAAATTTCCATGCCCGACTTCTCTACGACTTGTGCCGAACATTCTTCCGACTTCGCCTGTTGAAAAAGGCGGGAAATTGTAATGAAGCATGAATCGCTCTGATTGGAGCGGAAGCAAGCCGTCAATCATTTGTTCATCGCGGTTAGTACCGAGAGTAACGGAAGTCAAACTTTGCGTTTCGCCACGAGTAAAGAGTGCTGAACCATGAGTACGAGGCAATAATCCGACTTCGCCACTAATAGCGCGAATATCCGAAGTGCCTCTTCCATCAAGACGAATTTTATCGTCAAGAATCATCAATCTCATCATTCTCTTTTCGAGTTCCGAAACGACTTTTGAAGTATATTTTTCGATTTTAGGAGCAATTTCTTCATTTTCGGCAAATTGCTCAGTCATTTTCAAAACTGCTTTATCAAAGATTGCTCTACGTTGTTCTTGTCTTTCACTTTTGGTGGTGATTTTGTGAACGTAAGTATTCAATTCATCTTCTATTTCATTTACTATGAGGTCATAGACTTCATCAGGTATTTCATTAACAAGAACTTCGCGTTTTTCATTGCTATATTGAGCCAATAATTGATTTTGCAAATTATTTAAAACCTTGATTTCCTTATGGGCATATTCAAGCGCTTGAACGAATACTTCTTCGCTAATTTCTTTAGATTCACCCTCAACCATCAAAATCGCATTATCAGTACCTGCCACGATAATATCAAGAATAGATTCCTGTAATTGCTCGTAAGTTGGATTAGCGATAAATTCGCCATCAATCATGCCTACTCTCACTTCGGAAAGTGGACCATTGAATGGAATACTTGAAATAAGCAAAGCTGCTGAAGCGCCAACTGCAGCTAAAGTATCAGGGTCATTGTCTGAGTCTGCCGAATATACTGAAGCGATTATTTGTGTTTCGTAATTCCAACCCTTTGTAATCATTGGTCTGATTGGTCTGTCTATCAAACGCGAGGTTAAAATCTCCTTTTCGCTCGGTCTTCCTTCTCTTTTGATGTAACCACCGGGAATTTTTCCGGCAGCTGAGGTTTTTTCTCGATATTCGACTTGTAGAGGCAAAAAATCAATATCAAGTTTTGGGGTATCTGCGGCAACAACTGTCACTAATACATAAGTATCCCCGCAACTAACCATGACAGCCCCGTTGGAGAATTTTGCAAAGCGACCGGTTTCTAAGGTGTATTCCTTGCCGTGAAAATCTAAAGATACGCTAACTTTTGACATAATATATCAATTATAATTTAACAATAATGTTCGGATGAAAAAAAAACGGCGAAATCGCCGTTCTTTAGTTATTTACGAAGTGACAAGGCGGCTATCACCTGGCGGTAACGGCTGATATCATTCTCCATCAAATACTTAAGAAGCTTGCGTCTTTTTGATACTAACCTAATCAAACCTCTACGACTGTGGTGGTCTTTTTTATGTGTATCAAGGTGACCTGTTAGATGAGTAATCCTCAAGGTAAACAATGCAATTTGGACTTCCGGCTTGCCGGAATCAGCTTGGTCTGCACCAAACTTTGTAACAGCTTCTAACTTTTGTTCAGATGTAATCATCTAAAATTTCCTTAAAATTTTTCCTATTAAACGAATTTTAAAAATACGACTTTTTTTTCAAATAATAAAATCATTTTTATGATTTGGGAGTTTTTTCATCGAGTTTTCTTTATCTATAACGAGTTGATTGGTCAATTCGTTTAAACTATTAAACTTTTGTTCATGTCTCAAGAAATTATGGAAATTTATTCGTAACTCTTTATCATAAATGTCTCCATCAAAATCAAAAAAATGCACTTCGAGCGAAACCTGTTTGTCATCGCTCACAGTAGGTCTATAGCCGATATTTGCCATTCCCCAATAATGAATGCCGTCAATAACTGAACTAACCAAATACACTCCAATTGCAGGCAATATTTTATATTCGTACGGCACCATTATATTTGCCGTTGGAAATCCAATCGTAGAGCCGCGTCTGGCGCCTCTGATGACATTTCCAGAAACGAAAAAAGTATAGCCCAATAATTCATTTGCCAATTCAATTTCATTAGCTTGCAAGGCTGTTCTGACTTTAGTACTCGAAATGATGATTTCGCCATCTTTGAATGGCTCGATTTTTTGGACTTCAAAAGCAAATTCAATCGCCAAGTCTCTTAATAAATCAATATTTCCGGAACGATTTTTACCAAAAGTATGGTCGTAACCGATTAAAATTTTGTTGAAACCAATTTTTTCATAAAGATAATCAATAATAAACTCTCTCCCGGAAAGTTGCGAGAAATCGAAATCAAATTTGATAACAAAAACATGTTCGATATTATTACGCTCAAAAAGTAACAAACGTTCCTCAGTCGAAGTAAGCAGCGATAGTTTTGGTTTGTCGGGTTTGCCGAGAACTAATCGAGGATGCGGGTCGAAAGTCACAACTAAATGTTCGGAATTGCTTTCTGAAGCATCATTAAGCATGGTGCTGAATATCTGCTTATGACCGATATGCACTCCATCAAATGTGCCAACGGTCAAAATTCTATTACTAAATTTATTTATCTCACTTAGTGAATTATAAACTTTCAACGGTATTCGCTTTATAATTGTTTAATAATTCCATAAATTCATTTATGGTGATAGCATCCGATACTAAAAATTCGCCAATAGCTGTGCGACGCAATTGTTTCAAATATGCACCTGCACCAACTGATTGCCCTAAATCATTCGCTAATGAACGAATATAGGTCCCTTTTGAACATTTTATAAAGACGTCGGCAATGCAATTTTCGTAATTTAAAATGTCAAATTGGTAAACTTCAACTAATGAGGGCTTAATTTCAACTTCTTGATTTTTTCGAGCATATTTGTAAAGGCTTTTCCCTGCTACTTTTTTCGCAGAAAATATTGGAGGAATTTGAGAAATTTGACCTATGAAATCTTTTGCTGATGATTGCAATAATTCGAGTGTGATGTGTTCTGTAGGGCGAAAATTTTCTTCTTCAAATTCCGAATCAAATGATTTGGTAGTTGCACCAAATTTGAATTTACTTTCATAGACTTTTAGTAAATCTTGAAATTCGTTGATTTTTTTTGTATATTTCCCGAAGCAGATAATCAACAATCCGGTTGCCAAAGGGTCTAATGTACCCGCATGACCGATTTTTTTAATTCTTGTGAGTGAGCGAAGTTTGGCAACGACATCGAATGATGTCCAATCAAGTGCTTTATCAATCAGAATCATTCCGCCGTCAGAGTTCAAGCCTTCGAACCATTGATGGAACTCATCTAAATTCCGTTTTGTTAAAATCATAAGGCTATTTATCTGAAGATTCGTTGAACAAATCAGCGTTTCCGGTTTTGGAGGAATTTATGAGGTCTTTGATGTGGTCAATCTGGTCAAGTGTATCATCATAATAAAATTTGAAATCCGGAATCGTACGTAATCGCATTTCTTTAGCAATCAAATGCTTGAAAAGATGTTTACGCCTTTCGAGTTCTTCAAGCAGCAATCCGGGTTGGGTCTCTTTGCCGAACAAACTAACATAACATTTCACGAGATGCAAATCACTTGTCATCTTGACAGAAGTCAAGGTGGCAAATCCTGCTTTAATTTCTCGCGAAATATCTGTTATATGTTGAGCAAGAAGTCTTTTGACTGTACTTGCTACTTTTTCGGCTCTTATCGACATGATTTATTATTACTTCAACTTACGCTTAATTTCAACTAATTTGAATGACTCAATGATATCAGATTCCTGCAAATCATTGTACCCGTCGATTTGAATACCGCATTCATATGCTGTATCCACTTCTTTCACATCGTCTTTGCCGCGTTTGAGTGATGATATTCCACCCTCAAATTGGACAAATCCATCTCTACGGACTCTGATTTTATCGTTACGTGTGATTTTGCCACTCAAAACGTAACAACCGGCAATTACGCCGAGTCGAGAAATTTTGAATGTTTTTCTGACTTCGACTGTAGCAGTGATTTCCTCTTTGTATTCCGGTGCAAGCAAACCTTCCAATGCTAATTGAATCTCATTTATACAGTCATAGATGATATTATATAGTCTGATGTCAACTTGTTCCGATTCAGCTGCTTTGCGAGCTTTAGCAGAAGGATTGACGCTAAATCCAATCACAACGGCACCGGATGCGGCAGCCAACATAACGTCGGTTTCGGAAATTGTGCCTACGCCCTTGTGCAGTATTTGGACTTTAACTTCTTCAGTTGAAAGTTTTTGCAAAGAATCACTCAATGCTTCTACGGAACCTGTCACGTCACCTTTGATTACCAAATTCAATTCCTTCACTCCACCAAGCTGTATTTGAGCAGAAATTTGGTCGAGCGTAACAAGTTTAGTTTGGCGAAGTTCTTGTTCGCGTCTTAATTTCTTACGTTCGTTCGCAATTTCGCGAGCTTCAATTTCACTTGCGGTTGACATAAATGAATCCCCTGATTCAGGCAAACCGTCGAATCCTACTACCAAAATCGGGTCTGCCGGACCTACAGAATCCACTCTCTTTTCGCGTTCGTCGAGTAATGCTCGGACTTTACCGGAATGGAAACCTGCTACGAATGGGTCGCCGACTTTCAATGTTCCTCTTTGGATTATGACGGTTGCAACGGCTCCAAATCCTTGTTTCATATTGGATTCGATAACAACGCCTTTGCAAAGTCTATCGGGATTTGCTTTCAATTCCAAAATTTCAGCTTCGAGCAAGATTTTTTCGAGCAAAGTATCAATATTTTTTCCGAATTTGGCAGAAATTTCAACTGCTTGATGATTACCGCCCCATTCTTCAACAAGAACACCGTAATCAGCAAGTTGTTGTTTGATTCTGTCCGGATTAGAGTCAATTTTGTCCACCTTATTAATCGCAACCACAATTGGCACTTTTGCTGCTTTAGCATGACTAATCGCTTCAATTGATTGAGGCATCACACTATCATCAGCAGCAACGACTAATACAACGATATCAGTAACTTGAGCACCTCGAGCACGCATGGCAGTAAATGCTTCGTGACCCGGAGTATCTAAGAAAGTAATTGATTTGCCATTCGGAAGTTCCACGCTGTATGCACCAATATGTTGGGTGATACCGCCGGCTTCACCTGCTACCACATTGGCACTGCGAATATGGTCGAGCAATGAAGTTTTACCGTGGTCAACGTGCCCCATGATTGTCACAATTGGAGCGCGTGGCTTCAAAGTTTCAATTGGGTCAATGTCTTCCTCTACGGTTAGTACTTGTTTTTGGTCTAAAAATTCAACATCGTAACCATAGTCAAGGGCTATCATCGAAATAGTATCTTTATCCAATCTTTGGTTAATCGTAACCATCAGATTGAGTTCCATACATTTCATTATAACTTCAGAAGGCGAAATGCCCATAAGCGATGCTAAGTCACTTGTGGTAACATATTCTGACAATTTTAGGATTTGGTCTTCAATCGCCTTGTCTTCCTTGATTTTCATTTCCTTTTCTTCGCGTTCTGCCTTGCGTTTCAATCTCATACGATTCCGTTGAGACGTACCACCCGAATCCATACCTGATAAGGTTTCGCGAATCGCTCTGTCCACATCCTCTTGACTAATCGTCTCGCGGATAGATTTTTTGCGTTTACGTTTCTTTTTGTCGTCCTTTTCAGGAGCTTTTTCTTCTACTTTTGGTTTGTCTTTAAATTTCGTTTTTAAATCCAAAACTTGCTTAGTGGACGGCTGCTGAACTGGAGTTTCGCCAACATTATGCTTGCGTTTTTTAAATTGCTTTGGTTTAGCTGCAGATTTATCACCATCGGCTGCAGTTGCTTCTTTTTCTTTATCCGGAGGCGGACTTGTTCTGGTATCGGCTCTCCTCGGTCTTCTTTTCTCAGCTTTAGCTGCTTTTTCGTCCGATTCTTGTTTAGCTTTTTTATCCGCTTTGATTTTCTTTTCAGCTTTTTCGGCGGCTCTTTCCTTGCGTGATTTGGGGGCTTTAATATCAATTTTGCCTAAGACAGTAAGCCCACGTAACTGACGACCGCTTGCGATGTCATCTTTTTCTTGAAGTTGTTGTCGTTCAATTTCATCAGATTCGTCTGTATCATCAACTTCATCAACATCGTCAATATCATCTACATCATCAATTTCGTCTATATCGTCAATTTTTTCAGCTGATTCTTCAATTTTTGTTTCAATTTTAGGTTCGAGCACTTCGACAGGTTCCGAAACTGGTTCAACTTCTTGTGATTCAATTTCTTCAACTTTCTTAACTTCTTTTTTAGCTTTAACGTGCTTATGTTCAATTTTTGTTTCTATGACCGGAACTTCTTCAACAATTTCGACAGCTTCAGGAATGATTTCCGGCTCAATTGCTTTGATTTCCTCGACTTGGGGAGCATCTTCAATTACTTCGACAGGTGCAATTTCTTCCGGTGTAATTTTTTCTTCGATGATTTCAATAGCTTTGGCTTCTTCAACTTCTGATTTTGGGGCTTCTTCGATTTCGGGAATGATTTTTTCAGTTTTGGCTGAAACGACCTCATTCGGTTCACTATGAACAGCTTCGACAATTGGTTCGATAATAGGTTCGGGTTCAACTATTTCCGCTGTCGCTTCCTCATGATGATGATGGAGAGCTTGCTCTTTGAGCTTGTCTTCACGGTATTTATCATCAACGGTTCGCTTGTTTTCGACCCGGATATCTTTATACTTTTGGATTTTTTCTCGAACAGTTTCGGCAGCTTTCTTTTCGCGTCTGAATTTTTCGTAAACCAAATCTACCATTGCAGGTGTAAGCGAAGTAATGGGTTTATTGACGATGTCAAAACCCTTACCGTTTAGAAAATCAACAATAGTGTCTCTGCCAATGTTAATTTCAGATGCTAATTTGAATAGCTTAATATTTTTATCTGTAGCCATAAATCCTATTTGTTAATCCAATATTATGTCTTGATTCGGCTTGAAATTTTTAATCGCTTCAAGAATCTCAGCTTGTTCGTGTTCGTCAAATTCTACAAGCATAATTTGGCGAAGTTCTACGAGTTTTTCTTTGGTCATTCCGGGTATTGTCAACAAGAAATCTGTGTTCGCTTCTAAGAACTCGCGAGCAGTTTCAATTCCTGTATCGAATACCAAATCGTATAATTCTTTACCCATATCAGGCAAAAATTCAGTCAATTCAATATCTTCGTCACCAAGCTTAGTGAGCAAAATATTATATCCTGTTAATTTTGAAGCCAATCTTACATTCTGTCCGTTTTTACCGACAGCGAGAGCAACTTGGTCGTCTTTTACAGTGACGTTTGCAGTTCTTGTTTCAGTTGAAAGTTCAATTTCATCAACTTTAGCAGGTGACAATGCACGAGCTATGAATAAATTTATATCCTCAGTATATTCAATCAAATCTATATTTTCGTTATTCAATTCGCGTACAATCGAGTGAATTCGTATCCCTTTCATACCTACACAAGCTCCGACCGGGTCAACTCTGTCGTCGAATGATACAACTGCGACTTTTGAACGTTCGCCCGGGTCACGAGCAATTGACTTAATTTGGATTATACCATCGTAAATTTCCGGAATTTCAATTTCGAATAATCTCGCCAAAAAGTCTTCTGATGCACGTGACAAAATAACTTCGGGTTGTCCGCCAGCACCTGAGCGATTGACTTCTTTGATGAGAGCTTTGATAGTTTGATTTTTCTTGTAACGATAAGGCTCATTAGGGATTTGTTCTTCACGTGGAAGTCTCATCTCAATTTTGTTGTGGACAACTAAGATGTCATGGCGGCGAACTTGATAAATTTCGCCGATTATGATTTCGCCAACTTTGTCAATGTATTCGCGAAAAACATTATCCTTTTCAACTTCTCGAATTCTTTGGTTCAGATTTTGCGAAGCTAAAGTCACAAGACGTCTGCCGAAGCTTTCGGAAATATTATCCAAAGTAATTTCCTCGATGAATTCATCACCAATTTCATATTCTTCGTCGGAATATTTTCGAGCGTCCGAAATCGCTATCTGAAGCACTTCATCCTCGACTACATCGACAATTTCTCTCATGAGATAAATTTCGATATCGCCTTTTTCCATATTGACGATAATCTCGAATTTCGATTCTTGCCCGTATTTTTTACGGATTATCATCGAAAGAGTTTCTTCGAGAATACCTTGAAGCAAATCGCGGTCAATGCTTTTATGCTTAGCCATTTCTGCAAATGCTTCGATGATGACTTTTTTGTCAATCTTATGTTTGGGTTTACGTCGAGCCATAATTGTAAACAGTTATAATATCAAAATTTAAGAAATATTAAAAAATGGGCTTCACGAGCCCATCCCTTTTGAGATTTACAAAAGTAACAATTTTTCTTGATTTATCATGATATTTCGCACATTTTTTCAGAAAATTAAGGTATTTTTAACAAATGAGAATTTAAAACATTTTAAAATCTATAATATAGAATGCCCATGAGTGATTTTTTTTATACAGATGAGCTATTATCCGAAGATGAGATAATGTTTCGAAATATAGTCAGAGATTTTGTTGATGACGAGGTAATTCCCGTAATCGAATCTCACTTTCAAAATGCTACTTACCCAACACATTTGACTAAGAAATTAGCAAATTTGGGTGTGTTCGGCATTAAATTTCCCGAGCATTACGGTGGTTCAGGCGCCGGATATGTGATGTACGGGCTTGCGATGCAAGAACTCGAACGAGGCGATTCGGCAATTAGGTCTTTCGCATCAGTCCAAAGTTCTTTGGTGATGTATCCAATTTGGAGATATGGCAGCGATAGCCAGAAAGACAAATATCTCAAGAAATTAGCAGAAGCTGAATTCATTGGTTGCTTCGGTCTAACCGAACCTGATTTTGGGTCAAATCCCGCAGGAATGATAACAACTGCAACTAAAACAAGCACCGGATTTTTGCTCAATGGTGCAAAAATGTGGATTACAAATGGTACTGTAGCTGATGTAGCTGTAGTATGGGCAAAATTAGACGGTGAGATTCACGGTTTCATCGTTGAGAAAGGCATTCCGGGCTTTACAGCTCCCGAAATGAAAGGGAAACATTCTCTGAGAGCCTCAGTTACATCGGAATTGATATTCCAAGATTGCGAAATTCCAGCCGAAAATATTTTGAATATTTCCGGATTGAAAGGACCGCTATCGTGTTTGACTCAAGCTCGATATGGAATAGCCTGGGGTGCTGTGGGTGCCGCATTAGCTGTCTATCAATCATCGGTAGAATATGCAAAATCTCGAATTCAATTTGATAAACCAATTGGTGCTTTTCAGTTAGTTCAGGAAAAACTTGTTTACATGTTCACTGAAATTTCCAAAGCTCAACTTGTGAATATCCGATTGGGAAGATTGATGGAAGAAGGCAAAGCCACTCCCCAACACGTGTCTTTTGCAAAACGGAATAATGTAGAAATGGCTCTAAACTGTGCCCGATTAGCTCGGGAAATTCACGGAGCTAACGGCATACTCGGTGAATACCCGATTATGCGCCATGCTGCAAATTTGGAATCCGTGAAGACATATGAAGGCACTCATGATATTCATACATTAATTCTTGGTCATTATATCACAGGATTACCTGCTTATCAGTAAAGCTATTAATAATATTACAAACTTATCGAATTGAGTCCGATTCTTCTTGTTTATTATAATTTTTTCATTAATTTTGTATCCATGTTAAATGCAATCTTCATAAAACATATTGGAGCAATCACATGACTGAATTTCAAAATTTAATGCCTTTCGATTTTACAATTGAAGAAAACGTTAGAAAGCAAAAAGAAGCGATTGAATACGTACGTCAACAGTTAGGAAAGGAATATCCGAATATAATAGGCGGAAAACAAGTTTTTACTGACAAAAAAACTGCATCATACAACCCCGGCAACAAAAGCGAATTAGTCGGGACATTCCAAAAAGCCGGTGCAAAAGAAGCAGAAGATGCTATCCAAGCGGCACTCAAAGCATTTGAAACTTGGAAATATACTCCAGCCGAAGAAAGAGCCTCATACTTGTTCAAAGCAGCTGAAGTAATGAAAAAAAGACGTTTCGAAATCAATGCTTGGATGATTACCGAAGCGGGTAAAAACTTCGCAGAAGCTGATGCAGACACATGCGAAGCAATTGATTTTATGGAATTCTACGGTCGTGAAGCAATCAGATACGGGCAAGAACAACCTCTTACACCATTCCCGGGCGAAAAGAACCAATATTTCTACATACCGCTTGGAGTTGGTATTTGTATCCCACCTTGGAATTTCCCATTTGCTATTATGGCGGGAATTTCATCAGCATCTTTTGTAACAGGTAATACCGTTGTTATGAAACCATCGTCAGACACACCAATGATGGCATATTTGTTTGCCGATATAATGAGAGAAGTCGGATTGCCGGAAGGCGTCTTGAATTTCTTCGTTGCGTCCGGTGCTGAAGCAGGCGATTACTTAGTTGACCATCCGAAAACAAGATTTATCTCTTTCACTGGTTCGATGGAAGTCGGACTTAGAATTATCGAACGTGCCGCCAAAGCAAATCCCGGACAACTATGGATAAAAAGAGTCGTTGCGGAAATGGGCGGAAAAGATGCAATTATCGTTGACTCCGAAGCCGACGTTGATGATGCTGTAAAAGGTGTCGCTGCATCTGCATTCGGTTTCCAAGGACAAAAATGTTCAGCTTGTTCACGTGCAATCATTGACGCATCAATTTATGATGAATTCGTTGCAAAATTGAAACTCGAAGTCGAAACTTTCAAAATCGGCGACCCGAGAGAAGATTACCGTGTCGGTCCTGTCATCAATCAAAGTGCCGAAAAATCAATGTTGGAATATATCAAAATTGGTCACGAAGAAGGCAAATTACTTTGTGGTGGCAAAAAAGTCGAATCTTTGGACGGATATTATATCGAGCCGACTGTATTTATTGACATTGATGAAAATGCCCGACTTGCCCAAGAAGAAATTTTTGGTCCTGTTTTGGCTGTCACAAAAGCACGCGATTACGACCACGCTTTGGATATTGCAAATGGTACACTCTATGGTTTGACAGGCGCAGTTTATTCCAAAAATGAAGCGAAACTCGAACGTGCTAAACGTGAATTCCACGTGGGGAACCTCTATTTGAATCGCAAATGCACAGGTGCATTAGTTGACGTCCATCCATTCGGCGGATTCAACATGAGCGGTACAGATTCTAAAGCCGGAAGCCGTGATTATTTCATGCTATTTTTGCAAGGAAAATCAGTAGCAACAAAAATTTAATTTTTGATTAAGAATTGATTAAAAAACCGAATCTGTATGGATTCGGTTTTTTTTTATAAAATAAGTCAAGTTCATATGTCTCTATATATTTTTAATATTTAATTTAAGCAAGAAAAATTGAAAACAATGTTAGAATTACTCGAAAAATGTGCTGTCGAAGCTGCCCTCAAAGCGGGAGCTATATTGAAAGAAGGCTTCGGTTCGACATTTGAAATAAAAAACAAGACAGGAATCAACAATTTGGTGACCGAATACGATTTCAAGGCTGAAAATGCCATAATTGAAACGATTAAGTCATATTTCCCCGAACATAAATTTTTGGCTGAAGAAACCGGAGATACCGGAAAAGAGGATTCGGACTATCAATGGGTAAT